>CAYJPK010000030.1:0-6587 GCA_964372035.1 uncultured Desulfovibrionaceae bacterium
CAGTGATTGCCTGCTAGCGCAGTCAATTATAGTAATTTCATCTGCAATTACTATACCTTGCAAAAATTCGATATATCGATATTGAACTATAGTTTTGTCATTATAACTTAACGACCGCTTTTTGACTTTGCGAGATTGAATTTAAGCGATTGTAATAACTTGATGCAAAGTTAAAAAGCGGGAGTGTTTAGGTTTTTAGCGCTTTTGCGAGCTTTTCAGATTTTTGGATTTTTGTGAGGCAAAATTTATTTTTCTGCGTAAACGTACCTCCTCGAATAGTAGCTTTGGCAATCGTTCCGATGCACAAAGCCTCACTTGCATGAACAAGTTCACGCCGCGCTCGCTAAAGCTTTTATTCGGGCAAGCCCTCATTAGCATACGTGCGCAAAGAAAAATAAATTTTAACGAAGCAGAAAACAAAAAGATAAAGCCGTAAAAGCGCTAAAAAAAAGAAAAAAAGAAATAAGAAACTAAAATAAAAAAGAAAAAAAGGAAAAGGAAAGTATAAAAGTAAAAACTAAAAAACAATAAAACAATAAAACAAAAAAGTCAGGCTAACTAAAAAGCTAACCTGACTACGACTATGTTTAAGGAGGAGATTAAATCTAAATTAGCTACTTCCCTAACAAATTAGGCAAGAATAAAATAATTTCAGGAACATATGCAACCAAAATACAAGATATAACAGCACAAACAATATAAGGAAGTACACCCTTTGTCGCCTGTTCAAAAGTAACCCCTGCCGTCGAGGCTATCGTAAACAAATTAAGTCCAAACGGCGGCGTTATTAGCCCAACTAACAAGATTACACAGAAAAGCACACCTAAGTGAAGTGGGTCAAGTCCAAGCTCCACCCCAATTGGAACTAAAATCGGAGCTAAAATCAAGATAGCTGGAGCTGTATCCATAAGCGCACCAACAATAAGTAATATAACAATTAAAATTGCTAAGTATACGTATTCATTGATAAGATATGGCATAGCAGCAGATGCAATAATTTCAGGAATTTTTTCCTTTGCTAATATGAACGCAAAAGCATTTGAAATTGCAACAATTAACAAGATAACACCTGTTGTTTTTGCAGTTCTTCTTAAAACTTCAAAATAACGCTTAATTGTAAATTGTTTAAATGCTATCATTAAAATCGTACTATGCACAATTGCAACAGCAGCTGCTTCAGTAGGTGTAAAGATACCAGAATAAATACCACCGAGGATAACAACGGGTAACAGAAGTACACCCAAACTTTTCCAAGTTGAGATAAGACTTTCTTTCCAAGTGTATCGTGCTTCTTGACGTGGTAACTTATGCTTTAAGGCATAATAAGTATTGTACCCTAAGAAAGAAAAAGTGATTAAAATACCAGGCAGTGCAGCTCCCATGAACATATCAGAAATTGATACACCCATCGCAGAACCATAAATAATCATGGCAATACTTGGAGGAATAATTGGACCAAGTGTACCACCAGCCGCAATAGTACCTGATGCCATTTCTTCTGTATAACCTGACTTAATCATAAGTGGAAACATGATTGCACCAACGGCAGCTGTTGTTGCTGCGCCAGAACCTGTTAAAGCTGCAAAGATTGCACAAGTGATAATTGCAACAGCACCCATGCTGCCAGGTAATCTACCGAAATGTTTATCAACCCAGTCGATAAGTCGAACTGAAATACCGCCACTTTCCATTAAATAACCAGCAAAGGTGAACATTGGAACAGCTAAAAATAAAAATGAATCGTTACCAGAAACCATTTTCGCTGGAATAATTGATAATTTGGAAACACCTGTGATAAAGGCATAAGCACAGCAAGAAAGACCAATAGCAAAGCCAATTGGCACGCATAAAAATAATAAGAGAAATAATATACCGAATAATAATAGAGCTTCCATATTTTATTCCTCCACACTGATAGAGCAATTTTGTTTTTTTGCTATAGTTAATTGAATCATATTATTAATTGAATTTATAGTAATCAAAGTACCACCGCATACAGTTGCAAAATAGATATATTTTAGCGGGATACGCCATGAGGTACTAAGTATTCGTCTAACGCCATAAGAAGCCTCATATCCATAAATAATGAAAATAAGACCGAAAGTTAAAATAGCTACATTCACAAAAATATGTAGATATAATTTTTTATTACCTGAAAGGGCACTATCTAGTAAGGTTAAGCCTGGGTGCTCACTTCGATACACTCCTACTCCAATAGATAAGAATGCCAAATATATAAAAGAATAACGTGCAATTTCCTCAAGACCTGTTAAGGTAAACCCTGGGATAAAGCGTGTTAGCACCATCAAAATACATGCTGTAACTAAAACACATAATAAAAGACATGCAACGTTTAATACAAAATCATTTATTTTGCCAAGTGTGTTGTGAAGCTTTTGTGTCCAATCCATCTGACTTCCTCTATTATATTATTTCAAGTTGATATTACTAATCTCAACTTATAGTATTTTAAGTTGACATCACTAGCATCAACTTAAGCAAATGCACACTTGCTCCAGCACTTAACAGTGCAATAAAATTGCACTTATGCTTTCACAGTGATTGCCTGCTAGCCTAGTCAATTATAGTAATTTCATCTGAAATTACTATAAATTATTGCTACAGCCTAAATTTTATAAACTTTAAGCTGTAGCAATATAAATTAATTATTTAGATTTTCTGTAATCTTCAACAACTTTTACGCTTTGATTATAGAAATCATCACCGATTTCTTTTTTATACTTTTCACGTACAGGTGCAGTTGCTTTTTTGAAATCTGCTAAATCAGGGTCGTTAAATTTAATGCCTCTTTCTTTTTCCATCATAGCTTGGAAAGAATTTTCCATTTGGCGTTGATGTTCACGTTGTGCTAAAGAAGCTTTGATTGATGCTGTTGTAATAGCTTTTTGCTCATCAGCAGTTAAATCTGCCCAAACATCTTGGTTCATTAACGGCCAACCTAAGATAGGGAATGGTTTAATTTTTGAGCAATATTCAGCTACTTCATAGAAGCCCATTGTTGCTGATACTGGAATACCAACGTCTAAGCCTTGAACAACACCTTGTTGGAATGCTGTGTAAGTTTCACCCCAAGCAATAACTGCTGGGTTAGCACCAAGTGCTTTATAGCCATCTTCGTGAATTCTGTTTGTTGTAACACGAACTTTTACGTCTTTAATATCAGCTAATGAGTTAACTGGCTTACCTGTTAAGAATAAAGCTCTGTAAGAAGCATCTAAAACTGGTGACATAACGTGGATATTCCACTCATCTTTATAAGTTTTTTCAGCAAAACCACCAAAGAATTCTGAATCTAAAAGAGCTGCATATTCTGCTTCACTATCAAAGAAATAAGGTAAATCTAAGATTTGGAATTGTGGAATACTTCCACTAACGATGTTATTTGAAACGATAGCAGCATCTACAGATCCATCGCTAACGCCCTGGAACAATTCAGTTTCATGACCTAACTTACTATCTGAAAAAATTTCAAATTGAATTTTTCCACCTGTAAGTTCTTTTAAGTTTTTGTTAAGCTCATTACAAAAATACATGTACTGATCATCAGGTGTACCTGGGTTAACGTGACCAAGAGAGAACACTTTGTTCTTTGCATCTGCAACTGCTGCGCCTGAAACTAACATTGCGCCAGCTAAAAAAGCCATAAACAACTTTTTCATAAGAAAACTCCTATAGATTATTTATTTCTGAGCTTTTTGTCACTAAGTGTGTCAAAAAGTATCATTCCTTGCCTAATCGCCATTTTTGCGGTGATTAATTTATTAACATCAAGTGTGGTGCCAAAGAAGTCCCAAAGCTTGGCCTCTGTTTCTTCTATCTCAAAAATTGAAATATCAGCACACTTTCCAACTTCGAGCATTGGACTTGAATCGCCTGTCATAAATTTATTAGGGTTTATTGTGCATCTTGCAATAATTTCTTCAAAGCTCATACCAAGATGCAAAAACTCTGAAAGCATAAATGTAAATGGATAACGAGCATTATGTGAATATTTTGTATAATCGGAACTAATAATATCAGGTAAAAAGCCCTGTTCTATTGCTTTTTTGGCTACATCAAGTGAAAAGTTAACCATTTTTCCGTGCGCCGCATCAAATATAACTCCACGCTTGCGAGCTTCAATAACACACGGTAATACCTTACCATTTTCATCTAAAATGCCCTGCCCTTTGCCATGATACACATGACAATAAATATCCCCTGCACGCAAGATGTTTAAAATATCTTCTATTGGCGCAACAGGATTTGAAGCATGAGCAATTACTGGCAATCCAACTTTTTCACCAATTTGAACTGCTAGCCTAAGAGGCTCTAAGCCATAAGCATCTAAGCGCTCTTTATCAACCTTTAGTTTTAGAGCCACAATTTTATCACGATATTTTTCAACTACTTCACTTATTAAATCTTCATTAATGAGGGCTGGATTGTGATCTTCATTACTGCCCAAACCGACTTGTCCGCCTGATGATAAATACAGATACGCTTTCATGCCAAGCACGCTTTGAGATAATATTCCTTTAGCAAAGGCATCAAAACCGCCACAACCAAGCGAGCCAGCATCAACAACCGTTGTTACTCCACTTGCAGGTGCATATACTTCAGCAGGAACACTTGCCCAGTCACTTCCATAGGCAACGTGACAGTGAAAATCAATTAAACCCGGAGTTACATATTTATTAGCTGCATCAACAACTGTTAGTGCAGTTTCTGGGTTGATTTTACCAATATATGCTATTTTGCCCTTGCAAATACCAATATC
Source organism: uncultured Desulfovibrionaceae bacterium (assembly GCA_964372035.1). Classification (GTDB taxonomy): domain Bacteria; phylum Desulfobacterota; class Desulfovibrionia; order Desulfovibrionales; family Desulfovibrionaceae; genus CAYJPK01. The sequence continues at coordinate 4,781 of CAYJPK010000030.1, forward strand.
AGTTGATTTAGTAGAAATACCATCAAAAACTAAACCGTTAACAATTGCAACATCATATTCCTTGCTACGCATTTGGTACATTTAAAACTCCCGCATATTAATTTGTCATTAAAAGCATATATATCAGTCACGCTCTTGCAAACCATATATAAATCATATATTTGATATAATATATCAAATCTAACAAAATATGTCAAGATATTTTTTAATATTTTCTTATTATTTAAGCATGTTAAAAAATTATCATGATAAAAATTTTACGTTAAAAAATAAATTTAACATTGCTAAGCACTATAACAATTACGTATTTTTAATAATTTGATTTTTATTAAAACTATTATCTTTTATATAAAACAACTGAAAAGCAGTCTAAAAAAGCAAAAAAAAAGACCCCTAGTTCATAAACTAAGGGTCATTAATTCATATTTAATTAGTCGGTACTGAAAAAATCATTTTTAATGCCTTTTCTAAAGGCACGCCACTCCAAACACCCTTGCGGGACGCTAGAAATAAATTCTAGCTTGTTTTACGTGGCGCAAATTTTTTGCTTTCGCAAAAACTTTATAAGCCGATGATGAAAAACCATATTCAAAGTCATAAAAATACAAGAAAAGTAATCTTTGATTCCTTGTTTTTTGTATTTTTATTAGTATGTTATAGTAAATAAATTCTTTTATTACAAGGTGTTAAAATGTTTTTCATCATCGACTAATTAAATTTAAGCTTTATTTTTGCGGTTAAGCCAAAAATCAAGGCTAGCATACAAAATATCAGGATCAATTGGTTTTGTAATATGGTCATTCATACCATTTTTAAGGCTTATCTCTTTATCACCAGCCATAGCATGAGCTGACATAGCAATAACTGGAAGCTCTTTATATTTTCTTTGCTCACGAATTTTTCTAACAGTTGTTAAGCCGTCCATAACAGGCATTTGAATATCCATAAGGACAGCATCATAAGCTTTTGCCTCAAGCATATCTAGTCCTTCTTGCCCATTATTTGCAATATCAACTTTATAGCCGGCACTTGTTAATAATTCCTCTCCGATTAACTGATTAATCATATTATCTTCAACAAGTAATATTTCACCACTTCTGCTTTCAACACCTATAGTTTTTGTAGCTTGGCTTTGCTCTTGACTAGTTAAAAGCTCGCCTTGTGCAATATTGAAAACAGCAGTAAAGAAGAAAGTTGAACCTTTGCCAACTTCACTTTCTACCCAAATATCACCACGCATCATCTCAACAATACGCTTTGAAATAACAAGCCCAAGACCAGTTCCACCGTATTTACGGGTAACGGAAGTATCCGCTTGGGTAAACGGTGAGAATAATTTTTCTACTTGCTCTTTGCTAAGTCCAATTCCCGTATCACTAACTGAAAATAAACAACGGACTTCTTTATTAGAATGTTTTGTACTTTCAATTTTTAATTTAACTCCACCAGTTTCAGTAAACTTGATGGCATTGCCCATAAGGTTAAACAGTACTTGCTTTAATCGTAGTGGGTCGCCCATTAGCACTGCTAAGCTGTGCGCTCCCTCATTTAAACTAATACTTAAACCTTTTTCTGCTACTTTTGCACTAAACAAGCTTTGAACTTCATCACAAATTTCATGCAGATTAAACGGAATATTCTCAATTTCAAGCTTACCTGCTTCGATTTTAGAAAAATCTAAAATATCATTAATAATGCGGAGAAGATTTTTAGCAGAAAGTAAGGTTTTTTGAACATAATTTTCTTGAGTCTCAGACAAACTAGTGCCAGATAAAATATGTAATAAGCCTAAAATTCCATTCATTGG
>CAYJPK010000030.1:6687-22633 GCA_964372035.1 uncultured Desulfovibrionaceae bacterium
CATCTGTTGATAATCTACCGTCCTCTTGGTATTCAGGCAAGGTGGTATAGAAATTATTAATATAGTCTTGCTCATCTTTAAATCCAAAAAGTCTTGCAGATTCTTCGTTACTATCAACAAGCTCTAGCTCCCTACTCCATAAATTAATACAAAGCGGAACATTATCAAGCGTAGTTTTGGTACGCTCTTCTGCTTCTTGCATTTTTCTAATACTATCTTTAATAATTGTTAGATCACGTAAGTAGCTGATATAAATATCTTTAGTGCCGATTCTAGTACAAACCATGGTTACTTCAATAGGAATTAAGCGACCATCTAAGTGTTGCATTGCGATTTCCGCACGGTAATAGCCTTTATTCTTAGCACCGTAAAAGAAATTATCAAAAACTTGAGCAGACGAAGTCCCATCAGGTTGAAACTCAGGTACAACCTTGCTCCTACCAGGCTTAACACTAAGAAATTCTTCTTTTGTTTTAAAGCCAAATAGATCAAGCGTTACCTGATTAGTATCTAGAATCGCACGCTTCTCATTCCATATACTAATACCAAGAGGAATACCATGCAAGATAGCATCAGTTCTAGCATCTGCTTCTTTCGCTTTTTTAATACTTTCAGTAAGTTCAGTTAAGTCAGTAAAGTACGCATTAAGCATATTAGTGCCATTATGGCGAACAAGGTTAAAGGTACCATCTAAAAGAACTAGGCGACCTTTGGCTGTCAAGGCTGTCCATTGATATTTTACCTGCCCTTCAGCTTGAGTTTCTGCCCATATTTTTTGAAGTTCATCTGATGACAATAAATCATTAGCTTGACGCTCTGGAATATAACTGAGGATATCATTAAGGCAAGTTTCCTTATCCTCTGACTCCATAAGCTCAACAAAGCCTTGGTTACAGTCAACCAAACTTAAATCATTATCCCAAATTGTTACGCCAAGAGGTAAGGAATTTAATAGGAATTTAGAGCGCTCTTCTGCCTCACTTATAGAGGCTAACTGAGCATAATATTCTCGCAAATCCTGCACATAAGCTAAGAGATTTTCCTCACCACGAAGCGTAGTTCTAACTAGCGTTACACGAGTAGGAATTAATTCACCCTTTGAGTTTTTATGCATCCACTCAACCTGCCTAAATCCATCGTTGAATGTTTCAACAAATAAGCGTCTTGCTTTTAGCAAAGATGGTTCGCCATCAAGTTGATATTCAGGCGTAAGTGTCATATATGTTTCAAAAAATTCTTCTTTTGTCGCTACTTTAAATAAGCGAAGAGCTTCTTGGCTACAATCTACTATTTTAAACTCTCTGTCCCACATAATTGCAGAAAGAGGCATTGTGTCTAACATAAGTTGCAAGCGTTCATTAGCTTTATGAATTTGCTCAACTTGCGCGTTATATTCCCGCATATCTTGCACATAACCAAAAACTAATTCTTCACCATGAATCGTCCTGCGTACAAGCGTAATATTACATGGAATAGGTGCACCAGCAGTGTTTTGATAAAGCCAATCAAAGCGTAAATATCCATCATCAAAGGCTTTTTTAATTGGAAGCAAAATAATATCAGGCGCATTTTCGCCGTACTGTTGAAATTGTGGTGAAAATTCAAAAAAGCGTTCAATAAATTCTTCTTTATTATTGAGCCCAAAGATGCGCACTATCTCTTGGCTACAGTCAACAAGCTCAAGGTTTTCATTCCAAACTTGAACAGCTAAAGGCATAGTATCAAGCATTAATTGCAAGCGATCATTTGCCATATTAATCTGAGCTATTTTATCAAGGTCAGAACGTAAATCAAAAATATATGCAAAAATAACATCTTGCTCATCAAAATGCTGGCGAATAAGCGTGATTTTACATGGTAGTCTTTCACCATTAATATCATGATGCAACCAATCAAAATGACAAATACCCTCTTCAAAAGCTCTTTGTAAAAGCGGGATAATTAAGTCCATACTCCTAGAGCCGTCATCTTGATATTCAGGCGTTAACTTATGGAAATGCTCAATAAATTCAGCCTTATTTTTTAAGCCAAAAAAGTCAATGGTAGACATACTACAATCAACAAGTTGATAATTTTTATCCCAAACTTGAGAAGGAAATGGCAAGTTTTCAATAATTCCAAGAGCACCCGTAGTAGAGTTTTCAAAATTACGTAAAAAAGCGTAATGCTGACGCAAATCAACCATATAAGCGTACGCAATCTCTTCGCCGTCAACACGGCTTTTAACTAAAGTTACATCACAAGGAATTGAGCGTCCATTTAAATCTTGGAAAATCCATTCCACACGAGCATAACCTTCGTCAAAAACTTGTTTCAAAATTTTACGAGATAAATCACGAGAATTTGAACCATCACGCTGAAGTTCAGGGGTGAACCTTGTAAATTGTTCTTTGTATTCCTCACGGTTAGTCATACCAAAAAGGCGAACAACCGCTAAATTACAATCAAGAACTTTAAAGTCTTTTGACCAAACTTGAGTTGGAAAAGGCATTAGGTCTAAAATTTCACGATATGTAACATCTGTACTTTCAGTATCAGTAAGAAGTTCATTTTTCTTAGTTAAATCATACATATATGCAGTAATGTATTGATTTTCTGCTTTACCATAGCGTCTAAGAATAACCTTAGCAGGGAACATTTCACCACATGCCCGCTTATACATTAATTCAAAACTACACTCACCTTGTGCAAAAGCTTTTTTGAAGTAGCTATTACGAAGCTCTGCTGAAGCTTCACCACTAGGTTGATACTCAGGGAATATGTTCAAGGCACTGCTAGAAAAATTTTCAAGATTGTCAACACAAAACAAATCAAACAAAGCCTGGTTTGCATAAATGGGCTCAAGTTCAGAATTCCAACAACTAAAGGCTATTGGCATTGTATCTAAAAATTCGACATCAACGTCGAATGGCAATGATTGTGCATTTAACACCATGAAAAAAATCTCCAGAGCTATAAAAAACAAAACATTATACTGCTACATATTTTATTATATGTGGTCTAAATATAACGTAACACAAAAAATAATGCAAGTATTTTTAAAACTTAATTTTTTGATTAAATATCAAAGATAAAAATCATTGCAGTCTAATGAATTTACCATAAAAATATAGCTTAATATTTTTTATGCAGTAGACATTTAGTTAATTATTGTGTAGTCTTTTTTGAAACCACAATTAAAGTCTTTTGTTTACTCTTTTATTCAATCATTTACAGATAGATTTGGAGGAAATCATGAGCATCTTAGAAGTCTTAAAAACACGTTATTCAACAAAAAAATTCGATAGAACAAAAAAATTAACTGAAGAGCAGATATCTCAGCTTGAAGATATTTTACAATTATCACCGTCTTCTACCAATATTCAACCTTGGTACTTCATTATTGCAACTAGTGATGAAGGTAAAAAAAGAATTGCAAAAGCTTCACAGGGCTTCTATTCTTTTAATGAAGAAAAAGTTCTTGAAGCTGCAGCAGTTGTAGTTTTTGCATCAAAAGTTGAGCTAACAGAAGAATATCTCAAAAAAGTTCTCGAAAAAGAAGATGAAGACAAAAGGTTTACTGAGCCACAATTTAAAGAGCAAAATAATTTTGCAAGATCATATTTTGCTAAAATGCATAAATATGATTTTAAAGACTTCCAATACTGGGCTGAAAAACAGTTATATTTAAATCTTGGAAATTTTCTTTTAGCAACGGCTAGTTTAGGACTTGATAGTATAGCAATGGAAGGTTTTGATTTCAAGGTGTTAGATGAAGAATTTGGACTACGTGATAAGGGTTATACCTCGGCTGTAGTTGTTGGTATTGGCATTCATTCTGATGAAGATTTTAATAAAGATTTGCCAAAATCAAGGTTAGCTAAAAACGATATTATAGAAAGGGCTTAGCATGGAAAAATTAATTGTTATTGCAAAAATCGAAGCTCTTGAGCATGAAATCGAAAATGTAAAAGCTGAATTCTTGAACTTAGTTGAATCAACAAGAAAAGAAGCTGGCTGTATATTATATGATTTACACCAAGACCTCGAGGACCCAGCATTATTTATTTTCTATGAAATCTGGGAAGACAAAAATGCTTTACAAACACATATGACAAATGATGAAGTCGTAAAATGTTATGCTAGAGTTAGCAAAATTGTCAAAAATGTTAATGTCTATGAAATGGAAAAAATCGCATAAACAATTAAAAATTCAAAACCTCATTCAACAAAATAAAATGAGGTTTTGAGTTTTATTATTTTTTTGCATCAAAAACAAAGCATTGACGAAATTAATATTTTTTTATAGTCTTATACAGTAGCAACGATACTTCGTCACGTTAAAACTACAAATCTAATAACATACGGTAAAAAGTTATGGAACAAGAAAAAGAACATAAGAAATCTAATGCAAAGCAAGTTGAAGAAAATGTTAATCATTTTTTAATGCTCATGAATAAGCAAGGTCTTAATACCACTTCACAACGCATTAATATTGCTAAAGTTTTTTTCTCTATGCAAGGGCATCATTCGCTAGAAGAAATCTACCAAAAAGTTAGTCGTAAATACCCAGGAACTGGGCAGACAACTGTTTACCGCACTGTAAAACTCCTCTGCGAAGTTGGACTTGCTGAAGAGCTACAAATTGGCTCTGGAATGGCAAGGTATGAAACTACAAATGCTAACCAGCACCATGACCATATTATTTGTAAAAACTGCGGTAAAACGCTTGAATTTAACGCTCCTGAAATTGAAAAAATCCAAAATGAGATTGCAAATTCACATGGATTTAGATTAATCGACCATAACCATATTTTAATTGGTATTTGTAGCGATTGCGATAAGTAGTACTACTTTATTAACCCGTACTCTTGCCACTTACGACTATAAAAAGCTTTAAGCAGTAAAATAAAGCATAGAATAGCACTCAAGACTGAAACCATGTAAATAGCTGAAATTCCATATTTTAAGCTTAGAAAATATGCAAAAGGGATATTAAAACACCAAGTCGAAATTATATTTATGATAAGGCTAAGCTTATTAGCTCCAGTCCCACCAAAAATTCCTGATATAACAGTATTTGCACCCATAAATGGTAACATAACACATGCAAAATAAAGGTAGTAAAAAGCTTGCGTGATTACATTTTCGTCAAGGCTCATACTATGCACAATTGGTACTCGAAAAACAAAAAGAAATAATGATAGTACACTTGAAAATACAAAACTTAAGGCAATAATTTTTTTGCCCATGTTAAAAATAGCCTCATAATTTTTTGCCCCCATCAAATGACCAATCAAAATTCCAACTGAAATTGCTAAGGCTGAAATCAAAAAGACTACGACATTACTAACTTTAGCCCCAAGTGTCATACCTGCGATTACAGCAGTTGTATCATATGGAAATGCAAGAACAATAAACATAACAATAACGCTACCAGACTGCATAACTAGTGATGCAAAAGCAGATGGCACACCAATTTTAAAAACATATGGTAAAGCTTTTTTGCACCAAGCTAAGCTTGGAATTGATTTTTTAGAAATAATTTTTGCACTAAAAAGCACATAAAAATTATACAAAAATCCTAAAATTCCGGCAAATAAAGTTGAATAAGCAACGCCATAATATGAATAATTTGGAAAACCAAAATAGCCTAAGCCAAAGCCTAGGGTTCCAATAAAATTCACAGTACAAACAAGAGCAACAGTTTTACATGGCAATCCAGTATATTTATAAGCCCTAAAAACACCATTTATCATAATCATCAAGTAAAAAAACGGCAAATTAAGGCAGTTTGCGATGAAAAACACTTTTACAACATCAAAAACTTTTTCATTTTGATGGTTTAAAAGTGGTGTATATACAAGTAAAAGTATTGAAAATATTGCAACTAAAAAACTAAGCGCAAAGCAAATTACGAGCATTGAAAAAACATAATACTCTGCCCTTTTCTTTTTTGCACCTCCAAGCGACTGTGCAATACTACTATTAAAACCAGTTCCACTAAAAGAAATTATCAAAAAAATAAAGATGTTTATTTGAGTTACAATACCAAGTGCAGCCTGCACATTATCACCTAATCGCCCTGCTACCCAGGTATCTGTCAAATTAACACATAAGTGACATAGCATGATAAGTACCTGCGGCATACTAAATATTAGTACTTCTTTAATTCTTGGCGCATTATCCATTTAACAACCTTTATTGATTTGATATTTTATTTGCAAAGCAGTACTAACTGTGCAAAGCTCTTAATTACAAGGAACGTAAAAGCTCAATCTCTGCCTTATATCCATCTAAATCATTCGGTGTTTCTAGCAAAAATGGAAGGTGTTTTAATTTTTCATGCTTTATTATGCGCTCAATAGCTTCAAGCCCAAGCGAACCTTTACCAATGCAAGCATGACGATCTTTATGGCTACTTAAAACATTTAAACTATCATTTAAATGAATTGCTTTTAAGCGATCTAAGCCAACAATACTATCAAATTCTGCAAGCACACCGTCAAGGTTATTTACAATATCATAACCAGCATCATGCACATGACAAGTGTCAAGACAAACGCCCATCTTCTCCTTTAAATCCACTCCATCAATGATTGCCCTTAGTTCTTCAAATCTACTACCAACTTCAGAACCCTTACCAGCCATGGTTTCAAGTAAAACTGTAGTTGTCTGCTCTTTTGCTAAGACTTTATTTAGCAAATCAACTATCTGTTGAATACCTACTTCCATACCTTGCCCTGTATGGCTTCCAGGGTGAAAATTATAAAGTTGGTTCGGTGTAAACTCCATACGTCTTAAATCATCAAGCATCATTTCATAGGCAAATTCTCTAGTGTCAGGATTTGAAGAGCACGGATTTAAAGTATATGGCGCATGGGCTAAAATCTTTGCAAAATTATGCTCTTTCATTAACTCAAGGCTTGTGTGAACATCTTGCTCTTTTATATCTTTTGCTTTTCCGCCACGTGGATTACGTGTAAAAAATTGAAATGTATCAGCATTTATTTTTATTGCATCTTTAACCATGGCTGTAAAGCCCTTAGTTGATGAAAGATGACAACCTATATGTAACATTATTTTTCTCCTAATAATTTGCATAAGAACAGCATAAAATAAATTGTTCTGCAACTCAAATCATTTTTAACAAATAATATTTTTATTTTGCAAAACACTTTTAAATGCTTGCTTTTTAAAGTGTATGGCTTTATAATTTTATCCCAAATTTATTTTGTTTTAATTTAAAATATTTTATAACTTTTACTTAAAATGAGTAACAAAATGCATACAATATCAATTACATATCCTGATAAAAGCCAAAGTTTAAATATTGCAAATGATAGGGCTATTTGCTTTATAGCTGGACCGTGCGCTATTGAAAATAAAGAACATACCCTAGAATGTGCAAAAATATTGCGTGAAATCTTTGAAAAGGCTGAAATTCCTTTTATCTTTAAAAGTAGTTTTGACAAGGCAAATCGTACATCTTTAAGTGGTTACCGTGGTGTTAGCCTTGAAAAAGGACTTGAGATTTTAAATGAAGTGCGTGAAAAAGTTGGCGTACCTGTTTTAACTGATGTTCATACTGAAAGCCAAGCAGAGCCAGTAGCACAAGTTGTTGATATGTTACAAACTCCTGCTTTTTTATGTCGCCAGACTGATTTTATTCAAGCTGTTGCAAAAACTATGAAGCCAGTAAACATCAAGAAAGGTCAATTCCTTGCTCCAAACGATATGGTTCAAGTTGCAAATAAGGCTCTTGCAACTGGTAATAAGGATATTGCACTTTGCGAACGTGGAGCTAGTTTTGGCTATCATAATTTAGTTGTAGATTACCGCTCTTTTCCAATTATGGCGCAAACTGGACAGCCTGTAATTTTTGATGCAACTCACTCAGTACAATTACCGTCGGCTTCTGGTAGTGCTTCCTCTGGTCAGCGTGAATTTGTGCCGCCACTTGCAAGAGCCGCAGTCGCAACCGGCATTGCTGCTATTTTTATGGAAACTCACCCAGAGCCAAGTTCTGCTCCGTGTGATGGTCCAAACATGATTTCTTTTTCTGATTTACCAAAAGTATTACAACAGATTAAAGAAATTGATAAAATTGTAAAAGGTTATTAAAATGACTTTCATTAATACAGCTAAAGAAGTTTTAAACGGTGAGGCTAGTGCTATCTCAAATATGGCAAAAAGCCTAGATGGTGATTTTGGCAAAAGCTTTACGCAAGTTATTCAAAGTATTTTAAATACTAAGGGGCGTATTGCCGTTACTGGTATGGGGAAAAGCGGTCATATTGCCAAAAAAATTGCCGCAACTCTCGCCTCTACTGGCACTCCATCATTTTATATTCACCCTGCCGAAGCTAGTCACGGCGATATGGGCATGATTACTAGCGATGATTTAATTATTGCCCTTTCAAAGTCTGGCAAAACTGCTGAGCTTGAAGATGTGCTAAATTATGCTGCACGTTACGGCTTAAAAGTTGTGGCTATCACTGAAAGTAAAGAATCCATGTTGGCTAGACTTTCAAGCCATGTATTACAACTTCCAAATGAAGCGGAAGCTTGTCCGCTTGGAGCAGCACCTACAACTTCAACAACGCTTATGCTCGCCTTAGGTGATGCGCTTGCTATTACGCTTTTGCAAGCTCGTGGATTTACTGCTGAAAATTTCAATACCTATCACCCTGGCGGTCACCTAGGTAAAAAATTAATGCTTGTGCGTGATATTATGCATGTTGGACATCATATTCCTTTAACAAATAAAGATACTTTAATGTCTGATGCTATTATTTTAATGACTAAATTTTCTTTTGGCTGCATTGGAATTATTGAAAATAATGAATTAGTTGGCGTAATTACTGATGGTGACTTACGTCGTAACATGAATAGTGAGTTTTTAAGCAAAAAAGTAGCTCAAGTTATGGCAAGTAGCCCTGTTACAATTACAAAGGAAACTCCTGTTGCGGCAGCTCTACAAATAATGAACAGTAAAAAAATCACCTCATTATTTGTAGTTGAAGGTACAAAACCAATTGGAATTATTCATATTCATGATTGTTTGCGTAGCGGTGTTCAATAATGTTAAAAAATATTTCGACTTTAATTCTATTATTTTTGTTTTTTTCTTGTTTTATGCTTGATGCTAGAACAAGCCTTGCAACGAATTCTAAAGAAAAAAATGAACTTATTTTAATTCTAAATAGTGAACCACAAGAAGGCTTTGACCCTACAACTGGCTGGGGAGCTACCAGCACACCGCTTTTCCAAAGTACTTTAGTTTATTTTCATGGTAAAAATTTAGAGCTTGCTTATGACTTTGCAACTAGCTATAATATTAGCGATAATTCTCTTGTTTGGACCTTTAAACTTAGAGATGATGTTTATTGTAGCGATGGAACAAAATTAAGTGCAAGTGATGTTGCATTTACCTTTAATAAGGCTAAAAATAGCGCATCAATGTTAGATTTAACAGAGCTTAAAAGCGTTAAAGCTCTTGATGAAACAACTGTTGAATTTACTCTGCATAAGCCACAAATCACTTTTTTACATAGTCTTGCAAAAATTGGCATTGTTCCACAAAAACTATATGATGAAAACTATAGTCAAAAGCCTGTTGGTAGCGGTCCTTTTACCTTACTACAATGGGATAAAGGGCAACAAGCTATACTTGGTATAAATGATAAATATTACGGCAAAAAACCAGAGCTTAGCAAAATTATTATACTTTTTATGGACGAAAATTCAGCATTTAATGCCATGAAAGCAGGGCTTGCCGATATTAGCTATACCTCACAAAATCTTGCCTTAAATAAGCTTGATAGCTTTAAATTACTGCGCTTTAAAACGATTGATAACAGAGGCATAACAATGCCAGTTTTGGAGCATAAAGTTATTAATAACAAAAAAGTTGGCAATGATATTACGGCTGATATTGCAATTAGAAGGGCTCTATCTTACGGTATTGACCGTGAAAAACTTGTGCAAGACAGCCTAAATGGTTTCGGTGTACCTGCATTTTCTGAGTGCGATTCCATGCCTTGGGCAAATGATGCTTCTATCGTCAGCTATGATTTAGACTTTGCAATTAAGCTTTTGAATCAGGCAGGTTGGACGCTTGAAGCTGATGACAAAATCCGCAAAAAAAATGGAAAAAAAGCTGAATTTACCTTGCTTTATGCGGCTGATAGAGAAGAACGTCAGGCAATAGCCTATGCTATTTCAGAGCAAGCAAAAGAGCTTGGCATCAATATAATTGTTAAAGGTGCGAGCTGGGATCAAATTGAAAAAGAAATGCTTTTTACACCAATTGTAATTGGTTGGGGTTCACAAAATCCACTTGAAACTTATTTGCTTTATCACAGTTCAAACAAAGGTTTAGATTATTATAACCCTGAAAATTATAGCAATAAAATTGTTGATGGCTATCTTGAAAAAGCTATGAGCGAACGTGAAGAATCAAGAGCTTATGAACAGCTCAAACTTTCAAAGTGGGACGGCAAAACAGGAACTAGCACACAAGGTGACACTCCATTAATTTGGTATCTAAATATTGATCACCTCTTTTTTGCTGATAAAGACTTAATTATTCCAGAGCAGAAAATACACCCACATGAGCATGGTTGGATTATTGTAAGCAATTTAAAAGATTGGAAATGGTCTAAGTAATGATTTATATTGGCAAAACTCTTTTACGTCTTATATTGCTTTTATTTTGCGTAAGCCTTTTTGCGTTTTGCCTAATAGAATATTCTCCAATTGACCCTATAAATGCCTACTTAAATTCTGCCTATGCCGTTAGCCCAGAACAAAAAGCTGAGCTTGCAAAATATTTTGGACTAGATAAATCTGCTTATGAACGCTTTGGGACTTGGATTTACAATATTTTTCAACTAGACTTTGGTTTTTCAACAATTTATCGTATACCTGTAATTGAAGTAATTAAGGATAAAGCCCTAAATTCATTGCTGTTAATGCTTTTTGCGTGGCTACTTTCTGGAGCTTTTGGACTTAGCCTTGGGATTATAATGGGAGTAAATGCTCAGAATAAGTGGGGTAAAATCTTAAAAGTTATTTGCCTAAGCCTTTGTGCTATTCCAACTTTTTTACTTGGTATCATATTTTTGTTAATTTTTTCTGTATGGCTTGACTTATTTCCGATTGGCTTTAGTGTGCCAATTGGAGTTTTAGCACAAGATGTCAGTATCTTACAAAAAATTCATCATTTAATTTTGCCTGCCTTAGTTTTAGCTTTATCTTCTTTTGCAAATATTGCACTACACACTAGGGAAAAAATGATAAGCGTTTTGCAAAGTGATTATATTTTACTTGCTAAAACAAGGACTTATTCAAAAAATAAAATAATTATACGCCATGGGCTTAGAAATATTTTATTGCCCGCAATTAGCTTACAATTTGCTTATTTAAATGAAATATTTGGCGGTAGTATTTTAGCTGAAACAGTTTTTTCCTACCCTGGTCTTGGCAGTGCAATTGTTGAAGCTGGCTTAAAAAGTGATGTAGCGTTATTACTTGGAATTGCCATTTTCAGTGCATTATTTGTTTTTAGCGGCAATTTAATTGCTAATGTTTTATATGGCTACATTGATCCAAAAATTAGGCTAACTAAATAATGAATATCCGTCAAATTGCTTTAATTAAACTTTGTATCATTGCAAGTATCCTATTATTTTTAATAATTTTTGGGCTTAGCATTGATGACGAATTAGTAAATGTTAATTTTAAGCAAAAAAATCTATCGCCATCGCTCACTCATTTTTTTGGCACTGATTGGCTTGGAAGAGATGTTTTTTATCGTACTTTGCGTGGTATTTCAAATAGTCTATTGATTGGTATTAGTGCGGCCTGCATAAGCTCAATAATATCCTTTATTATTGGCTGCTCTGCTGGTTTATTTCCAAAGTGGATTGATGAAATTTGTTCTTTTCTAATTGATTTATTTATTAGTGTTCCGCATTTAATCTTACTTTTGCTAATTTCTTTTGCACTTGGCGGAGGAGTTTTTGGAGTAACAATCGGAATTATTTTTTCACACTGGACATCGCTAGCAAGAGTTATGCGAGCAGAAGTCTTGCAACTTCGTGAAGAGCAATATATCAAACAAGCTGCAAAACTTGGTAATTCTAGATTAAAAATTGCATTAAAGCATATTTTCCCTAGTATTATTCCGCAATTTATTATTGGGATAATTTTATTATTTCCGCATGCAATCTTACATGAATCAGCAATTAGCTTTTTAGGCTTTGGCTTATCACCTGAAGGTGCTTCAATTGGAATTATGCTTTCTGAGAGTTTGCGCTATATTAGTTCAAATATGTGGTGGCTATTCTTACCTGGAATTAGCTTAGTTATAATTGTAATATTATTTGATTTTTTAGGTGAAAACTGCAAAAAAATCTTAAGTTCTGAACAAATTTGGAGATAAAATGCAAGCACTTTTAGAAATAAATAATTTATGCGTTGAGTTTAAAATTTTTCAAAACTATTTTAAACAAAAAGACTTAAAAGTAATAAAAAACCTATCGTTAAAATTATATGAATCTGAAATACTTGCCATTGTAGGCTCTAGTGGTAGTGGAAAAAGTGTATTTTCAGCTGCTTTAATGGGAATTTTAGCAAAAAATGCCAAAGTTTCAGGAACAATTTTGTATAAGGGAAAAGAACTTGCAAATATATGTAATTTTGCAAGCTTAATTCCACAATCTGTTTCATATCTTGACCCTTTGATGAGGGTTAAAAATCAAATAAAATTAAGTGATAATCCGCTAAGCACCAAAATAGGAGATAAGTATCCTTTTGAATGTTCTGGAGGCATGATACGCAGTGCAATGCTTGATTTAATTGATGATAAAGGCGCAAAAATCATTATTGCTGATGAGCCAACACCTGGGCTTGATACACAAAGTGCTGCAAGAAGTTTGCAAAAATTACAAGATGCTAAGAACAAGGGTAAATCCATTATTTTAATTACGCATGATATTGATTTAGCACTTGAAATTGCAGATAAAATTGCTGTTTTTTATAACGGAACTATTATTGAGATTGCAAACAAAGAAGACTTTACCCAAGATGCTAGCAAGCTACGTCACCCATATACAAAAGCTCTCTATAAAGCTTTACCACAAAATGGTTTTGAGGCTTATGAAATCCCTAGAATAAGCGATGAAAACACTTGTTTTTGTGCCGGTATATGCAAGTTTTTCGATGAAGCTTGCACCAAAACAATTGAATTAAAAGAAATAAATAGCGGATTTGTGAGGTGTAGTCATGCGCCTTTATGGTAAAAATTTGAGCTTTGCCTATGATAATAGAAATTTCTTATTTAAAAATATTGATATAAGCTTAGAACAAGGTGATTCTACCTGTATTTTTGCAAAAAGCGGTTATGGTAAAAGCACCTTGGCAAAAATACTTTCTGGATATTTAGAGCCAAACACAGGTAGTGTTTTCATTGATGATAAGCCACTAGCACAAAAAGGGTTTTGCCCTGTCCAACTAATTTATCAGCACCCTGAAAAAAGTGTAAACCCTAAACTTCGTATACATGAAATACTTAATGAAGCTGGTGAGTTCGATAAAAATCTTTTAAAGCGTATTGGCTTAAATGAATCTTGTTTAAACCGTTTTCCATATGAAGTTTCAGGAGGTCAATTACAACGACTTCTAGTGGCTAGAGTTTTCAAGGACGAAACAAAATTCATTATCGCCGATGAAATCACAACTATGCTAGATGCAATTCATCAAGCTAATATTTGGAAATTTGTACTAGAGCAAGTTAAAGATAGAAATATTGGCTTATTAGTAATTACGCATAATATGCATCTTGCAAAGCGCACTTGTAATAATATTATTGATTTTGCTAAACTATGTGAAAAGAGCTAGGCTTTTTAGACCTAGCCCTAAAATTTTATTGCCAAACAAAGTTAAATACTTGCTCAACATCAACAGATAAACTTTTATGCACAGGGCATGTTTTTGCTGCATTAGCAATTGCTTTTTTGTCTTTATCAGAAAAATTATTTGCAGGCATTGTAAAAGTAACTTCAACTTTAGCAATGCGGCGTGGGTCAGCTGCCATAACTTTTATAATATCAAGTTTTGTACCCTTAATATCAATACCATGTGATTGAGCGTACAGCCCCATAATTGTGACAGCACAAGCACCAACAGAGCTAGCACATAAATCAGTCGGAGAAAAACCCTCGCCCTTGCCACCATTATCAGTTGGAGCATCAGTAATTATAGTAGTGTTGCTATCAACGTGAGTTAAAGAACAACGTAAATCACCAAGATATTCTGCTTTTAAAGTTGCCATTATAAGCCTCCTAAATAGTTAATATTTATTTTTATATTAAAATACGCTCATTCATTCTAAAATGTCAAGAAAATAAAAAAGACATGAACTATAAAAATTCATGTCTTTTAATTTCATACTAAAATTTAAAAATTATATCGCATTTGAAAGAGCGATCGCAAGCTGGTCAGGGCATGACGTTGGCTTAGTGCCACAGGTAATACCACGAAATTTATCAACAACTTCTGATATTTCCATACCAACAACTATTTGACCAATACCTAAAAGATTACCAGGACAGCCACCATCAAAGTTAACTGATTTAATTTTTGTGCCATCAAGTTCATATGAAATACTTTTAGAGCATACGCCCTTTGTAGAATAAACCATAATTATTTTCCTGTTCGATTAGTTTTAATTTTATGCTAAATTAATGTAGCATTTGACGAGCGCAAAAGTTAATATGGCTAGCCTGACTTGTCAAGAAAAAGCTATTTTTTATTTAGCCTAAGTTTTACTTGCCTAAGCACCAAAAAAGGTGCATCTTATTTTTTTGATAATTTTTACCATCTTATGTGGGATTTTTATGTTTAGTTTTTATTCATCATTTTCTGTTGTTTTTCCATTACTTAGCTTAATGAGTCTTGGTTATTTTTTAACTGTTATAAAGGTTTTTGACGATGTTTTTCTAAAAAAACTGAACTCCTTGTGCTTTAATGTCTTTATGCCATTTTTACTTTTTACTAATATTTATAGAAGTGACTTTGCAGTTTCAAGTGCAATTTCTATGGTTGGATTTGGTATTGCAAGCACAGTTATTGTGATTTTATTGTTACTAGCAACAATGCCACGTATTATTCACGATAAGCCTGATTGTGGTGTTATGATACAGGCGATTTTTAGAAGTAACTTTGTGCTTTTTGGTATACAAATTGCGGATTCTCTTTATGGTAGCGAAAATTCAAGCACGACTGTTGTTCTAGTAGCCTTTATTATCCCTATTTATAATGTTATGGCGGTCTTGGTTCTTGCTGGTTTTTCCAATCACAAGCCTAGTATTGTTGGAATGATAAAAAAAATGATTAAAAATCCTCTTATTATTTCATCTGCTATTAGTTTTATATTTGTAGGTTTTGGTTTACATGTTCCTGACCTTTTGCTTAGCAATATGAATCAACTTGCCCAAATTGCAACTCCTGTTGCCTTAGTCGCTCTTGGAGGTACTTTCAAGTTTGGCAATCTAAAGAAATATAAATATTTACTTCTAAGTTCAACAGTATTTAAATTATTAATAATTCCAGCTATTTTTGTGCCTATTAGCATATGGCTTGGCTTTAGAAATATGGAGTTAACAGCACTTATGTCTATGTTTGCAACGCCAACAGCCGTGACAACCTATACAATGGCTCAAAACATTGGCTCAAATCATGAACTTGCAGGTCAAATTGTTGTAGTTAGTTCGCTATTATCTGTTGTTACAATTTTCTTTTGGGTTTCATTTTTACAAGCTTACGGCTATATTTAATAAAATATAAAGCCACACCTAAATTCTAAGAAAGGGTGTGGCTTTTTTATGCTTTAGAACCTCAGCTATTATTAAATAGTCGATGATGAAAAACATGTTAACATGTTGTAATAAAAAAATTAATA
>CAYJPK010000031.1:0-22605 GCA_964372035.1 uncultured Desulfovibrionaceae bacterium
CTTTTTGTTTTTTGCTTCGTTAAAATTTATTTTTCTTTACGCACGTACTTAAGTAGTCGATGATGAAAAATATTTTAACATATTATAATAAAAGAATTTAGTAGTTACAACAAACAAATAAAAATGCAAGAAAATAATAAACAGAGTTTACTTTTCTTGCATTTTTATGAAATCATGAGATGATTATTTATTATCGATTACTTAACTTGAAGCTCAAGTGTAGTTGGGTTAATTTGCACAAGTCTTGCACTTTTAGGTGTAAACTTTAAATCAAATACTAAGCGAGTCCCGTTTTCTTGCTTACCATCACGAATTTCTTGCAAGGTATAGTTTCTTGGAACTTTCGGTAAATTAATTAACCATTCTTCATCTAAATCAATTACAGCACGATTAGGCTCTTTAAGTAAAAAAGCCTTGCCCGCAAGTTTGTTTGAACCACTAAAACGGAATATAAAGGCATTATTATCAACTTCTAAGCGTGATAAGGTCACAAAATTTTTGTAGCCGGTAGTGTCCTTTGGCGCACGAGTAGTGATAATCATTGTGTTTGATTTTGTGCTAGCATCTTTCTTTACTGCTTCAACTTTTTTGCTAGGCTCACTTTTTTCTATTTGTGCTTCTTCTTTTTTGGCTTCTTGCTCTTTGCTTACAGCCTCTTTTTCCAAAGCATTTGCATTATCAATATCGCCTTTTGCAAGCTCGTTATTTATTTCAGTTTTTGCTTGCTCTGCTAATTGTTTTGCAGTTTCAATATCATCTTTTGCATTTGCTAAATCTCTTTTAATTTCATCTAGTTTTGCAACTTCAGTAGCCATTTTATGTGCTTGTTCTGCTTGTGCTTCTGGAGTTAGTGAAGAACTAGATGGCAAGCTTGAGCTTGACTGCGTATCAGTATTTGAGCTAACAGAACTTGAAGAATTTCCATTAATTGCTTGGTTTTCAGTCATAATGTTTTCATTTGAAACAGTACCAGATATAGTGGCTTGACTGGTGTTATTTTCAGGGCTTAGACCTTGAGCAACAATTACCGCTAAAACAAGCATTAAGATACCAATTACAAGCATGGCTCGAGTAGTATTCATATATTCTCCAATTAGTACTTACGTTTAAGAAAATTTTTGAGATAAATTCGAAATTGTTCCGCTTCAACTAAATACGGATCAATATTTAAGGCATAATCAATATTTTTTTTACAACCATCATAATCACGCAAGTCAAACATTACTCTTGCCATATTAAAATATGCATTGCTATCATTGGGAGAAAGTTCAATTATTTTACGATAGTACTTAAAAGCCATTGCAAAAAGTTTTTGCTTTCTAAGATCTACTGCAAATTCAGTGAGGCTATGTTTGTGCGCTTCAACAAGGTCAGTGCGTGCAAGGACTTTATTGAAATATAAACTTGCTTCACGTTGATTGCCACTTTTAAGCTTAAAAAAGCCAAGCGCAAAATCTTCTTTAACTTTATTATCAGTTTCAAGGATTTTAAGAGCTTCTTGAGTGCTGTATTCATCATTATCTTCTAAAAGATATTCAATGTCGCTTAAATCTTGGCTATTATCGGAATATAAAAATTCCTCAGCATCATCAATCTCAAGCTTGCTAGTAGGCATAGCAAAGATATTAGGTTCAAAATTGAAAAATTGATCAATCTCTTTTTTGCTCACAACTTGCGTACTACCAACTGCTTGGTAGGCACTATTTAAGAGCTGGATTCTAAAATTGCCCCATTTATCTTCCCACACAAACCAGTATTGCTTGCGTCGTTTACTACCTTGATTTTCATCTGAGTTCATTAAACTCGAATAAACACCGATAAATTTTGCTACAGACATAATACAACCTTATGATAAATTATATAAAACATAAACAAAAAAGCAAATTATGGCAAGTTTTAAAAATTAAAGCTAAAACGAGCTAACGGGTGGTGGCTCAAATGCACCAGGCCAAACGCAGTTAAATGCCATTACCATAATAACAACGCCAATGCCACACTTGATTATTACACCTAAAAATCTACCAAATAAAGCACCCTTTGCAGCCTTAAAAGCTTCGCCATCTTCTTTGCCGTTAATCTTTTCCATAACATAACAGCCAATAAATCCACCAGCTAAAGCACCAAGCAAGGCACCAAAACCAAGGAAAAATGGCATACCAAAAATAGCACCAATGATTGCACCAATAATTCCTGCAAACATGCCGGAGGTTGTTGAACCATATTTTTTAGCTCCCCAAGCTTGAGTGACATACTCTATAAGCTCACCAAAAATTGCAAGTCCTATTATTGTAATGAAATAATTTAAGTTCATGCCATTAATTATACCATGACCGCCGTCGCCATTTGGGTGTAAAAAATACCACATCGCACTTAGTGCAATCATGACCCAGTTAGCCGGTAAAGTTAGCAAATTTAAGAGCAGTACTAAAAGAAGTACTAATAAAAAAGCTGAGGGTAAAATATATTCAAAAATCATTTTTTTTCCTTATAATACTTATTGCTTTTGGCGATTTAAAGACTTTTGCTGCGTGCCTTGTTTTGTAGGGTTTTTTGTATACTTTGCATCATAAATCTTAACTTGCGCCTTTGGAATTGGATTATTTCCATTGTATTTAGTTCTTGAGCTCTGATAAGCGGCATAAGTCGTTGATTCTAAAAGTTTAATAGCTTGCATGCGCTTTTCGTCAATAGGGTGAGTGCTAGTGAAATCAGAGCTAGAACTTACGCCAAGTTTATTTTTATAATCAATCATGCTTTGCCATAAATCAGTAGCAAATTCAGGATTATAGCCAGCTTCTGACATTATAATAGTGCCTATGCTATCAGCCTCGTATTCATGCTCTCTGCTAAAGGGCAAAGAAACTCCGTACATATAGGCAGCACTAGATAATTCCATGACAGATTGTGCTGTTTCAGCAGAACCAGTTCCAATTGCCGTGCCAATGCCTAAAATGCCAATCCCAATTTGGGCTATGCTATCTTTTGATTGTTGCTCAGCAATATGTTTTGCAACAACGTGTGCTATTTCATGCCCAACAATTGCTGCTAGCTGTCCCTCATTCTTTACTACTTCAAAAATCCCATCGTAAACAAAAATATCGCCATCTATTAAGGCAAAAGCATTTACTGTATTTTTAGGTACATAGTAAAAATTCCAATTATAATCATTTGGCGGTAAGGTTTTTATTAAACGCTGACCGATATTTTTGATTAAAATTGCTCTGTTTGAGCTTGTATCAATAGGTTCGCTATTTAAAAAATATTCACGACTTTCTTTGCCAAGCTCTTTTATTTCTGCATCGTCCATCAACATCAAGCGTGAACGACCACTATATTCAGTTGTAGCGCAACCACATAATAATATTAAAACTAAACATAAATTTAAGATTTTTAGCATGTTTAATACCTCAAGAAATCATAATAATATCATTAATTATTATATTAATTCTGCAACTACAGAATGTCTTTTTGCTTCAATAATTTTAATATCTAAATTATTTTTGATTACATCTTTATTTTCAAGCTTTATATGCACAATATTGCCCCAAGTATCACGACCTTGCCAATTATAATTGCCAACTTTTCTAGCAGGATTATCAATTAATACTTTTGTTTTTAGCCCAACTCTTGATTTAAGCCATTTTTCGCCATGCTCTGTTTGTAGTGCTTTTAAAACTCCTAAACGCTCAGATGCAATTTCAGGTGCAACCTTGTCTTGCATTTTTGAGGCTCTAGTTTGTGGTCTATCAGAATAGCAAAAAGAATAAGCAAATGAATATTCAACTTCACGCATAAGGCTTAAAGTATCATTAAAATCTTCATCAGTTTCAGATGGAAAACCAACAATAATATCAGTCGAAAGTGCAATATCCGGTCTAACTTTTTTTAGCTTTTCAACTAAGTTCAAATAGTCCGTTCTTGTATATTTGCGACGCATTAACTTTAAGATTTTGTCAGAGCCAGCTTGAAATGGTAGGTGCAATTGTGGCATTATAACGTCCAAATCCTTAAAGGCTTGGATTGTTTCGTCTGAAAAATCTTTTGGGTGTGAAGTGATAAAGCGTAAACGCTCTAAACCTTTTAAGTCTGCAATTTTATATAGTAATTTGGCAAAGCTAGTGCCATCACCCATACTATCTTGCCCAAAGGCATTAACATTTTGCCCAAGTAGTACAATCTCTTTTGCGCCATTTTGAAGATGTAAATTAGCTTCATTTAAAACTGATTCAGTTGAGCGTGACTTTTGTCTACCACGTGTATACGGCACTATGCAATAAGCACAATAATTGTCGCAACCTTGCATAATATTTATATATGAAGTGACATTTAAATTAGGCGCATCTTCACTTTTATTTTCGCCATTATTTTCACTTGGTTCTTGTGTTTTTTCTGTTGTAGGGGACTGCTCAAATTTTACCAGAGGCTTAATTTCAGGGTCACGTTCAGGGAAATCACTTGAAAACTCAGTTAAGTTTAATCGTAAATCTTCTTCTTCGCAAAGTCTTACTAAAGCTTCTGGAGCCATTTGTAGTCCATCAGTTCCAACTACTAAGCGAACTTGTGGAAATCTTGAGAAAAATTTCTTGCCAATTTGTTGTGCAACACAGCCAGCCACAACGGCAAATGCATCAGGGCGTTTTTTAGTTATAACCCTAATTTTGCCAAGTGCACTATAAACTTTTTGCTCTGGCTTATTACGCACAGAGCAAGTATTGATAATATGAATTCTAGCTTTGTCAGGTGTTGTTTCCACAAAGCCACGATTTATTAAAGCACGAGTAAGCCACATTGAATCGTTCATATTCATTTGGCAGCCATGCGTTTGAATGCAAAAACTATATTCCATATGGTAAAATTAATCCTTAAGCTTGATTAACCATTATTATGGTCATGGTCAGCTTTACGGCAAGTGCAACCAGAATGTTGCATTAGTCCTTTTTTGTTTAATAAAATAATGATGCCAATTATGGCGCATAAACTTAGGATAGAGACAATTATTTTCATAAATATCACCTCCAACAGATTGAAAAGGCGGTAAGCTAAACTCACCGCCTCGAAGTATTTTTTAGGCGCCTTTGATATTAAATCCGCAGTCAACAAAGCTAACTTCGCCAGTTACCGCTGCGCTTAAATCAGAAGCAAAATAAAGAGCTGTTCCGCCAACATCTTCAATAGTTACAAGACGACCAAGTGGAGCATGTTCTTCAAATTGAGTAAGACGCTTTTTAAAGTCGCCAATTCCAGATGCTGCCAAGGTACGAATAGGACCAGCACTAATTGCGTTAATTCTAATATTGCGAGGACCAAAATCAACAGCTAAGTAGCGAACTGAAGCTTCAAGAGCTGCCTTAGCAACGCCCATAACATTATAATAAGGAATAACTTTTTGTGCACCGTAATATGATAAGGTAATTACAGCTGAACCATCTTTTAAAAGCGGCTCAAAAGCATTACACATCGCAACTAATGAATAAGCTGAAATGTCAAGAGCAAGATTAAAGCCAGCACGTGAAGTTTTAATAAATGGATTAGCTAAATCATTGCGATCTGCAAAGGCAACAGAGTGAACTAAAACGTCAACTTCACCCCATTTTTCTTTAACAATATTCGCAGATTCTGCGATTTGCTCATCACTTGAAACGTCACATGGGAATATAAATTCACCGCCAAGCTCTTCGCAAATAGGCTCAACTCTTTTTTTAATAGCATCGCCAACATAACTAAATGCAAGCCTTGCACCGTGTTCTTTATATAATTTGGCTATTCCGTAGGCAATACTTTTATTGTTAGCAAGTCCGAAGATAACTATTTTTTTATCCTTTAACAGCATGTTTACTCCTTCTTACAAGATTAAAATAGGTCTTTGCCTGTTAAAATTCTATATGCTTCTAAATATTTATTAGCAGTTCCGTCAATTATATGTTGCGGTAAATTTGGTGCTGGTGCTTGTTGATCCCAATCAAGGCTGAGCAAGTAATCTCGCAAATATTGCTTGTCAAAGCTTGGTTGTGATTTACCTGGAGTATATCCTTCAAGCGGCCAAAAACGTGATGAATCAGGTGTTAAAGCTTCATCAATAATAATTAACTTACCGTCATACATGCCAAATTCAAATTTTGTATCAGCAATGATAATGCCTTTTTTCTCAGCAATTTCACGAGCTTTGCTGAAAACTTCAAGTGATGCATCTCTAATTTGCTCTGCTAAGTCTTGCCCAACAATTGCAACTGCTTGTTCAAAGCTAATATTTTCATCATGCTCGCCAAGTTCAGCCTTTGTTGATGGTGTGAAAAGTGGCTTTGCAAGCTTATCAGATTCAACTAAACCAGTTGGTAATTCAATGCCGCAAACCTTGCCTGTTTTAAGGTAATCCTTAAAGCCAGAACCAGTAATATGACCACGAACAATACATTCAACAAGGACAGGACTAGCTTTTTTAACTAAAATACTGCGACCTTCGAGCATGTCTTTATATTTTGCAAGTGGAGCAGGGAATTTATCAACATCACTTTCAATAATATGATTATCAATAATGTCTTTGAATTGCTCCATCCAAAAAATAGAGATTTGATTTAAAACCACACCCTTATAAGGAATTGGCTCGTTCATAATAACGTCAAAAGCACTCATTCTATCAGTAGTGATAATGAGTAAGCTATCTTCGTCTATATCATAAATATCACGTACTTTACCACGTGAAAGTAATTTATATTCTGAAATTTCTGTATTTGTAACAACTTGCATAAAATGCTCCCTTAATTTCTTATTTCAATAGATCTTGCGTGAGCCTCTAAGGCTTCAAGGCGTGCAAGTGCTGCGACTGCCTGGCAAGAGTTTTTAGTAAATTCTTTTGATGCTGCAACTATACTTGTGCGCTTGCAAAAAGTGTTAACACCTAAGGCAGATGAAAATTTAGCTGTGCCAAGTGTTGGTAAAACATGGTTAGGTCCAGCAAAATAATCACCTAAAGCTTCTGGCGTGTGCATTCCCATAAAAATAGCACCAGCGTGTTTAATCTTTGGCATAAAAGCCCATGAGTCTTCTACCATAAGCTCTAAATGCTCTGGTGCAATCTCGTTAGAAATATATGATGCTTCATCAAGATTATCAAGTAAAATAATAGCTCCATAATCCTTTAAAGATGCTCTTGCAATTTCTGCTCGTGGTAGAGTATTTAATTGCTTTTCAAGCTCAACTTGAACCATCTTAGCTAATTCTTCACTTTCAGTCAAAAGCACAGAACTTGCTAAACTGTCATGCTCTGCTTGTGATAACATATCAGCAGCAATGATGTCAGCTTTTGCAGAACTATCTGCAATAATTAATATTTCGCTTGGTCCTGCTAACATGTCAATGCCAACATCACCTTGTACTAATTTCTTAGCTGTTGTGACCCATGTATTACCTGGTCCAGCAATAACATTAACTTTTTTAACACTTTGTGTGCCATAGGCTAAAGCCGCAATTGCCCAAGCTCCGCCAAGAGCATAAACTTCTTCAATTCCAAGCAAATGTGCTGTTGCTAGGATATGCTCATTAATAGTGCCGTCAATTTTAGGTGGTGTAACGATTGCAATGTCTTTAACTCCAGCAACTTGTGCAGGAATAACACCCATTAAAATACTTGAAATAAGCGGAGTATTACCACCCATTCCGCCAGGAACATAAATCCCCGCTCTATCAACACCATCTATTCTTTGACCAAAAATACTGCCATCTTCTTTATGTGTAAACCAAGACTCTTGTTTTTGTCTTGAATGAAAATCACGAATATTTTCAGCTGCTTGTAAAATAT
Source organism: uncultured Desulfovibrionaceae bacterium (assembly GCA_964372035.1). Classification (GTDB taxonomy): domain Bacteria; phylum Desulfobacterota; class Desulfovibrionia; order Desulfovibrionales; family Desulfovibrionaceae; genus CAYJPK01. The sequence continues at coordinate 7,796 of CAYJPK010000031.1, forward strand.
ATTCTTTTTCTTGTGAACTTAAGTTATTAACAGCATTTGCAATAGTATCTTTATCTACTGCAATTTGTACTTCGTTTTGAGCTACATTTTTGCAATCAAAATCACTGCTATATTTTTTTAAAGCATCATCACCATTTTTTTTGATGTTTTCAATTATTTCTTTAACGCTATTTTCAACTTGCGTATCTGGTGAATGTCTTTGTTCAAGCAGGCTTAAGAAGTCTTTTGCTTGTGCTAGTCCATTTAAAAAACGGCAACTCATTATTTACTCCATTATGAAATGATAGCATGTTTATATTATGCCCGTGCAAAAGTAACAAAATATCACGATGAAATCAAGTCAAAAGCTATTAATTAAAATTTTTAGGTAAATAAATTTTATTTAGCTAATTAGTGTTAATATTAAAGCTAGTTATTTGTTTTATTGTTTTTTTTAAAGCTTAAGGTTTTAGTTATATCGTTAAAAGTTTGTTTTATAGATATTGACATTCTGTTTCAAAAGGTTTAGGTTGCGAAAAACTATTTACGAGGAGTTTATCATGGTTAAATTTAAATTTTTAACTTCTGCATTAGTTGTGGCGGCAATGTTAGTTCCTAGCTTCGCTGTTGCAAAAACTACACTTAAAGTTGCTCATGGTGCTGCTGAATCAGTTCCTATGCACGCTGGTTTAGTTAAGTTTAAAGAAATTTTAGAGAAAAATTCAAACGGTGAGTTTGAAGTAGTTCTTTATGGCAACTCACAACTTGGTGCAGATAGAGAATTAACAGAAGCAGCTCAGCTTGGCAATATTGATATTGTTTGCGTATCAACTGCTAATGCTGCGCCTTTTAATAAAGATTTCTTCATTTTTGACACACCTTTCTTGTTTAAAGATAGAACAGATGCTTATGCTGTTTTAGATGGTCCTGCTGGACAAGCAGTTCTTAAAAATGGCGAAGGCGTTAATCTTAAAGGCTTAGGATACATGGAAAATGGTTTCCGTGACTTAACTAACTCAGACAAAGAAATTAGAACTCCTGCAGACTTAGCTGGCATTAAGCTTCGTACAATGGAAAACCCAATCCAAATCGCTGCTTGGAAAGCTCTTGGTGCTAACCCAACTCCAATGGCTTTTGGTGAATTATTCACAGCTTTACAACAAAAAACAGTTGATGGTCAAGAAAACCCAATGGAACTTATTTACAGCACAAAGTTCTTTGAAGTTCAACCGTTTATCACAAAAACACAACACATTTATTCACCATATGCAATCTTAGCAAGCTTAGAGTCTTGGGAAGGCTATAGCAAAGAAGAGCAAGCAATGATTCAAGATGCTATGAAACAAGCAATTGATTATCAACGCTCAATCGTTGTTGAGTCTTCAAAAAAAGCTGAAGATGCAATTAAAGCTAATGGTAACACAATTATTTCTTTAACAGATGCTGAACTTGCACAATTTAAAGAAAAAGTAAAATCAGTTCTTCCTATGATTAAAGAGCGTGTAAGTCCAGAAATTTACAGCTTATTTATTGAAAAGAAATAATTAATTTATTATATTTTAAAAGAGCCATGCAAATTATGTTGCATGGCTTTTTTTGTGCCTATTTAAAAAATAAAACCCCCAGCACTAATAATTTTTGCTCTAAATGATTAACACTAAAAAAAATATTTTTAGGTCTTTTTCAAGTGGCACGCTTATTAAAAAGATAATTCATAAAAAAGCAGCTAGCTGATTTGATTTTTAGTTGTTGACATATAGTTACTTGTTTGATATTTTAAAACAAAATAAAATTATAGGAGTTTTGTATGGTTAAGTTTAAATTTTTGGCTTCTGCTTTAATTATGGCAGCAATGTTAGTTCCAAATATTGCTCTTTCTAAAACAACTATTAAGCTTGGGCATGGTGCAGCTGAATCTACTGCAATGCACAAAGGGTGGTTAGAGTTTAAGAGATTGATTGAAGAACGATCAAACGGTGATATTATCGTTGAAATTTATGGCAATCAACAGCTAGGTGGTGACCGTGAGCTCACCGAAGCAACCCAACTTGGTAATCTCGATGCTACTTGCGTATCAACTGCAAATGCTGCCCCATTCAATGCTGACTTTTTTATTTTTGACACACCTTTCTTATTTAAAGATAGAGCAGATGTGTATGCTGCTTTAGATGGTGCTCCTGGCATGGCAGTTCTTAAAAATGGCGAAAAAGTAAACCTCAAGGGTTTAGGTTATATGGAAAATGGCTTCCGTGACTTAACAAATTCTGATAAAGAAATTAGAACACCTGCAGACTTAGAAGGTATTAAGCTTCGCACAATGGAAAACCCAATCCAAATTGCAGCTTGGAGAGCTCTTGGAGCTAACCCAACCCCAATGGCATTTGGTGAATTATTCACTGCTTTACAACAAAAAACTGTTGATGGGCAAGAAAATCCTATGGAACTTATTTACAACAATAAATTCTTTGAAGTTCAACCATACATTACAAAAACACAACATATTTATTCACCATATGCGATTATGTTTAACCTTGAATTTTGGGAAGGCTTAGATAAGGAAGATAGCGCATTAATCGAAAAAACAGTTAAAGACGCTGTTAATTATCAACGTTCAATTGTTGCCGAATCTGCAAAAGCTTCAGAAGACGCAATTAAAGCTAATGGCAATAAAGTTATTGCTTTAACAGATGCTGAACTTGCTCAATTTAAAGCAAAAGTACAATCAGTTCTTCCAATGATTAAAGAGCGTGTAAGCCCTGAAGTTTACAGCTTGTTTATTGAAAAGAAATAATAAGGACTTTACACTTAAAATCAGCCTTGCAATTTTAGTTGCAGGGCTTTTTTTATGTTTGTTGAAAGTAAAATTTAATTACTTTGTGCAACTATGAAAACTATAAAATTATAGCATTTTTATTTCTTAAAAAAAATAATTTTAAAAGAATACTTTAGCTAAAAAAAATAATAATTATCTGAATTGTTTAATAATAAGTCTTGAAAAATATAAAAGATAAGCTTATTATTTTGCCCTTGCTATTTGGGCATGTTTATTTTAAGATAAGAAAGAATTTAGGTTTATTTATAAAGTAGACAATTTTAAACGATATAAAGGTAGTATCTATGTCAAACAGACCTCCACAGTTAAGCGAAGCCATTGCACTTTGTAAAACTTTGATGCGCAGTGGTTATGATGCGTATGTTATTAACGCACCATTACAAAATAATCTTATTGTCAGTGGTAAAACAAAAGATGTTGATATTGCTTGTGCTGCGGATTTAGCTAGTGTATCTAAAATTTTCCAGCATGCAATACCAAGTGAAGACCCACATATTATAGCGACTTTAGAGCAAGATGATTGCGTAATTAGAATTTATGGCGTTGGTGTTGAGCATTCAGCTCACCCAGAGCAAGGTTTAGTTAGAATTACACCTCGTCTTTTAGATATTTTAAACAAAGATGGCTTAACAGCTAAGTTTATGGAGCACCGCCATAATGATGAAGATCCGCTTGCTTGCTTTGAAAGTTTAGACAATGGTTATGTTCAATTTGAGGGCTTAGCAATACAGACTCTACGTCGTAATTATTTGCTTGGTATCAGAGCGCTTAGACTTAGTGCTAACCATGATTTGCCAATTGAGCCAAATACTTGGTTTGCTATTTTACAAGCAGTTAGCCGTATTTTAGATTATGTTCCTTTCAAAGAAATTATGCAAGAGTGGCGTGAAGTTCAGCCAGTTGCAATGCATAAATTTTTAAGATTATTAAATTCTGCTCATATCTTACACCGCTTAATGCCTGAAATTGCAGCGCTTTCTGGTGTTTATGAGCCAAAAGACGATGATGGCGCTATGCATACCGTACTTGAAAACACTTTTGAGCGTGTGCGTTATTATCCTCGTGATGAATTTGAAAACGATTGGCTTGGTACAATGGCTGTTGTATTTAGCGATGTAGGTAAATTATATACTGGTGAATGTACTAATGATACTTGGACTTTCTATCAGCATCATAGAGTAGGTGCTTCTGTTGCTCGTAAGATTTTACGTCGTTTACAATTTGTTGATGAGGATATTGATACAATTTGTAATTTAGTTCGCAATCAAGTTTATTTCCAATTTATGATGACTGATAAAGGCTTACGTCGTTTTAATGAAATTGACGACAATATGCGCCTTATTAATATTAGTAGGGCAGATATTGATGCACGTGGTTTAAGCAAAACGAAGTATAACCACAATTGCAAGTATTTAGAGCGTGCACAAACTGATGAAATTATGTTAGAGCCACTTTTAAATGGTAATGAAATTATGGAATACACAGGTTTGACTCAAGGTCAAAGCGTTGGTATTATTCGTGAATCCTTATTACAGGCACAAATTGAAGGCAAGGTTACTGATCGTGACGCAGCCATTGAATTTGTTAAAAACTATAAGGTATGACATTTGACATCTTAAATCATAGCTATAGCGAATTTGTTGAATTTGTAGTAAATGATTTAAAAGAACCGCGCTTTAGAGCTGAACAAGTTTGGCAATGGATCTGGCAGAAAAATGAATTTGATTTTGCCAAGATGTCGAACTTGTCGCTTAAGGCGCGTTCTCTTTTAGCAGAAAAAGCTGTAATTAGCTTGCCACAAATTGTTGAAGAACAAGTTTCTGTAGATGGAACACGTAAGTTTTTATTGCGCTTAAGTGATGGTGCAATGATTGAAACTGTACTTATTCCCGGTGAAAAACGTAGTGGACACGTGCGTATTACGCAATGTGTTTCTTGCCAAGTGGGTTGTGCTATGGGTTGCACCTTTTGCCATACAGCGCAGATGGGCTTTATCCGCAACATGACAGTTGGTGAGATTTTAGGGCAAGTTTTAGTTGCTAAGCAGGTTCTAGGTGATAATGAAGCGCAGCGTCCTATATTGCGTAATATTGTATTTATGGGAATGGGAGAGCCACTTTTAAATTTTGATGCTCTAATGCAGAGTTTGCATATTTTACATGAAGAAAAGGGTGCAAATTTTTCAGCAAGGCGTATTACTGTTTCTTCTTGTGGTATTCCTCGCTTGCATGAGCTTGGTAAAAGCAATTTGGCATATTTAGCTCTATCGCTCCACGCTCCCAATCAGGCACTTCGTGAAAAAATAATGCCAAAGGCTGCTAAATATCCGCTTGATAAATTGCTTGCAGATTTGCAGTCTTACCCACTTAAAACAAGGGAACACTTAACACTTGAGTATTTAATGCTTGGCGGTGTTAATGATGGTGTTGAACATGCGAAAGAGCTTGCAAAAATAGTGCAAAAAATAGATGCAAAGCTAAATTTAATTGCTTATAATGGTGGTGAGGGTTCAAAATATAGAGCTCCAAGCTACGATAAAATTTTAGAATTTCAAAGAGTATTATGGGATAAAGATATAGTTGCAATTTTACGCAAGAGTAAAGGACAAGATATTTCTGCTGCTTGCGGGCAATTATATAGTGAAAATAAGAAAAAAGAACTTGATAAGGACATGTAATGAATAATTTTTATAATCCAAGTGAAATTGAAGTAAAATGGCAAAAATATTGGGAAGATACCAATAGTTTTGAAGCTAAAATTGATTATAGCAAGCCAAAGTATTATGTGCTTGAAATGTTTCCATATCCATCAGGCAATATTCATATGGGGCATGTTCGCAATTATTCAATTGGCGATGTTGTTGCTCGTTTTATGCGTATGAAGGGCTTTAATGTGTTTCACCCAATGGGTTGGGACGCTTTTGGTCTTCCAGCAGAAAATGCTGCTATTAAAAATAATATTCACCCAAGTACTTGGACTTATTCAAATATTGACAATATGCGCACTCAGTTAAAACGCCTCGGTTATTCTTATGACTGGCAAAATGAGCTTGCGACTTGTCACCCTGGTTATTATAAATGGGAGCAATTATTTTTCTTACACTGGCTTGAAAAGGGTCTTGTATATCGTAAACAAGCGGCTCAAAACTGGTGTTCAAGCTGTAATACTGTTTTAGCAAATGAGCAAGTTGAAGATGGTCTTTGCTGGCGTTGTGATACAAAGGTTGAGCAAAAGGACTTAACGCAGTGGTTCTTAAAAATTACTGATTATGCAGATGAGTTATTAGCTGATTTAGATAAATTAGAAGAAGGCTGGCCAGAGCGTGTTATTGCTATGCAGCGTAACTGGATTGGCAAGTCAATTGGTGCTGAAATTGTCTTTAAATTAAAAGATGGCACTAGTGTTCCAGTCTTTACAACTCGCCCAGATACAGTTTATGGCGTAAGCTTTATGACAATTGCACCAGAGCATAAATTAGTTGATGAGCTTATTAAAGGGCAAGAAAACGAAGCTCAAATTCGTGCCTTTGTTGAGCGTATTCGTAATATGGATCGCATTGATAGACAGTCAGAAACCCTTGAAAAAGAAGGTATATTCACAGGTGCTTATTGTATTCACCCATTAACAGGTAAGGAAATTCCAATTTGGCTTGGCAATTTCGTTTTAGCTGAATATGGTACTGGTGCTGTTATGGGCGTTCCTGCGCATGACCAACGTGACTATGAATTTGCAAAGAAATATAATTTAGACATTAAATATGTTATAGAGCCGCAAAATGGCTTTGAGGGTGAGCTCACAGAGGCTTACACTGCTAGCGGTAAAATGATTAATTCTGATAAATTTAATGGCTTAGATAATGAAAGTGGCAAGACTGAAATTATTCAGGAATTAGAAGATAAAGAGTTAGGCAAAAAGACAGTGAACTTCCGATTACGTGATTGGAATATTTCACGTCAAAGATATTGGGGTTCACCAATTCCTGTTGTGTACTGCGATGATTGCGGCATGGTTCCTGTTAATAAGCAAGATTTACCAGTTGTACTTCCAACTAATATCCAAACTCATGAAGACGGTCGTTCACCACTTCCTGATACAGCTGAATTTGTTAACACAACTTGCCCAAAATGTGGTAAAGCTGCAAAGCGTGAAACAGATACAATGGATACTTTTGTTGAATCATCATGGTACTTTGCACGTTATACTTGCGCACGCTATGAAGACGGTCCATTTGATCCTGAAGCAATTAAATATTTCATGCCGATTGATCAATATATTGGCGGTGTTGAGCATGCAATCTTACACTTATTATACGCTCGTTTCTTTACAAAAACTTTACGTGATATGGGCTATTTAACACCTGATTTATCAGAGCCGTTTACAAACTTGCTTACTCAAGGCATGGTCTTAAAAGATGGTGCTAAGATGTCAAAATCAAAGGGTAATGTCGTTGATCCAACTGATATGATTGCTAAATTTGGTGCTGATACAGTTCGTCTTTTCTGCTTATTTGCAGCACCGCCTGAGCGTGATTTTGATTGGAGTGAAACCGGTATTGAGGGTGCTTACCGCTTTATTAACCGTATTTGGCGTTTGTTTGATGAACTTAAGCCAAGCCTTTTAGCTGTTACAGCTTGCTCTTCAAATGCAAATGATGCGAAAGTTTCTAGCGTAGCTCGTGAACTTCGTTTAAAAGAGCATGCAACAGTTAAAAAAGTAAGTGAAGATATTGGTAATCGTTTCCAATTTAACACAGCAATTGCTGCTGTTATGGAATTTGTAAATGCAATTTACTTAGCAAAAGATGAGCTTGTTAAAAGCGAAGAAGGCAAAAAAATTCTTTCATCATCAATTGCAACTGTATTAGCCTTGCTTTGCCCTATTACTCCGCATTTATGTGAAGAATTATGGAAAGAGCTTGGTAATGATAGCGATTTAAGCGCATCAGCTTTCCCTAGCTATAGTGAGGAGGCTTTACAACGTGATGTTTTAACAATCGTTATTCAAATTAATGGTAAATTACGTGATAAAATTGAAGTTAAGGCTGATATAAGCAAGGCAGAGCTTGAAAAAGAAGCTCTTGCAATGCCATCTATTCAAAAACATTTAGAGGGTTTAACTGTTCGCAAAGTAATAATTGTGGAGGGTAAATTAGTTAATGTGGTCGCAAATTAAAAAATTAAGCGTCATCACTTTGTGCTTTTTGATCTGCGCCTGTGCTTACACATGGCGTGGTCAAGAAGGCGCAAGAAGTGAAGATAGTGTCCTTGGTACAGGTAATAAAACCGTTAAAATTAAGGGTGTTGAGCAAACAACTCTTTATCCATGGGTGCCTTATTTAGTACGCTCTCAACTGCGTGATGAGATAAATACTCGTGGGCTTGCTCGTTGGGTTGATGATGGGCTTGCAGATTTTGAGCTTCAAGTTAATATAACTAACTTTAATGTTTCAGCCTATGGTCATTCTAGTTCACAAAATGTTGTTTCAACAGCAGAAGTGATACTTGATTTAATTGTCTATAGCGGTTCAACCAATAGTATTATTTGGAAATCTGGCGGTATATATTATGAAGATACCTTCCAAAATTCAAACCAAGAAGAAGTTGTAAGAACAATTATTGATGCTGCTATTGACCGTGCAGTTGATAGATTACAACAAAAATTCTAAGGTATTTCATGCAAAAGCCAGGCTTTTTATTTTGTGTTTGCCCTGATAGTAAAATCTTAAAAGACGAGATTGAAAAAAGGGCAAACGCATATTTTAGTTCATATCAGAAATTAGTATTTTATGGTGATGAAGAATTGCCAGATGCTTTTTGGTCTGAGCTTTTGTTGCAAAATTTGTTTGCAAGCCAAAAAATCATAATTTTGCGAAGAGCTAATGAAATTTCTGCTGATACCTTGCGTCGTTTAAGTTCGGCACTGGCAAAGCAAAATAGTGCTGTGCTCTTGTTTATTTGCCTTGAAGTTAATTTTGATAAAAATCAGCCTAAAATACCTGCACATCTAAAAAAAATGCCTTTCTTTATACATGCTCAAACAAAGGGTTGGATATGGGAAGATGGCGGAATAACAGCTAATAATATTAGAAAATATTTAGCTAACAAATCATCTGAATATGGTTTAAAGTTTAGTAGTGATGCAATGATGCTTATGCTTGAGCTTATGCCACATGATGCTCAAGTTATAGATAGTGAGCTGGCAAAGCTCGCACTTTATGTGCAAGGTGAAGTTCAAACTAGTGATTTATCTGGAATAACTAGCTCTCAAGAATTTGATATTTTCGCTTTTATTAATGATTTACAGCATGGTAGAACAAAAAATATCTGGAATAAAATTTTTAAAAGTGATAATTCTGCTGAAGATATAATTTTTCCATTGCTCGCTCTCATGCAACGTGAAGTGCGAATACTTTGGCAATTAAAATCTGGTGAAAAACCATCTGTTTTTGTTTATAATCCTGAAGAAAAAAGAAAGTTAGCTCTTAAGCTTGGCTATACTGGTCTTAGTAATATGCTTGATGCTTGCTATAAGGCAGAGTGCAATATAAAATATGGTCTGTTTAGTGTGGCACAAAGCTTAGATATCCTGATAAGTGATTTTAGTAAAATATTTGTAAAGTTCTAGCTTTTATCTTTCTATAAGTGCAAGCCAGCTTAAAAAACTAAAAGACATCGTGTAAGATAAATAAAATTTGACATTTTTTTCACAAAACAAGTAAAAACCTATTATATTGGCTGTTTAAGTGCTAAAAATAAAATGTGATTTTGTGCAATCATTTCTTGTGTTTTTTTTAATTATAAACTATAATCGAGTATAAACAGGAAAAGCTAGTCACTTCTTAGCTTTTCAATATAAACTCTTAAAAATAGTACACATCTATGACTAATGAAAATATTCTGTTTAAGTAATGAGGATAATTGTGTTTTTATCGGTGTTTTTTTCAATTTCGGTAGTGGCATTAGCTTATTATAAGAATAAATTTTCATTTTACCCCTTGCACTCTTTGCAGGACTGCTTATATGTCAAATGACAAGCCGCATTACCATGGTCACCGGGAGCGTTTACGCAAACGTTTTTTAAGTGATTCAACAGCTTTAAGTGATTATGAAATTTTAGAACTTCTGCTAGGAAAAACAATTCTTAGGGCAGATACTAAAGATTTAGCTAAGACGTTATTAAAAGAATTTGGCTCGTTGCGTGGTATATTTACTGCTTATCCAGAAGAGCTTTTGAAAATCAAAGGTCTTGGACAAAGCACACTGTCTTTCTTTAATTTACTACGTGAGTTCATGATTAGATATGAAGAATCAGCAATGCGTGAGCGTGACTTTTTATGTACGCCACAAGCCGTTGCAAAAATTGCCAAAGTCAGATTGGGAGCACTACATTCAGAAGAAGTTTGGGCTGCCTATCTTAATAACTCGAATAGGCTAATATCTTGGGAAAGATTACAAATTGGCACAGTCAGTGCCGTTAAGGTCTATGTTCGTGAGGTATTAGAAAAAGCCTTACGTTACAAAGCAACAGGTTTTATAATTGTACATAATCACCCTGGAGGAAGTTTATTTTTTTCTGGGGCGGACTTGGAATTTACTCAACATTTGCAGCGTGCAGCTAAGGATCTTGATATTAGATTAGTCGATCATTTAGTCATTACAGAACAAGGTTGTTATAGCTATGTTGAAGATACTCTGTTATAAACTGTGAGGTCATCATGTCTGATTTTAATAAAGATAATGAAGAAAAACCAGCTCGTAAACCACGTGCAAGAAAGCCAAAAGCTGATTTAAAAAAGCTTGAGCCGCAAACTGTTTACGTAGATGGAGAGGATATAGTATTGCCAGTTGAAATGCCTGTAATGCCTATTAAAGACGTTGCGGTATTTAATAATATGATTATGCCTTTATATATAGTTCGTGAACGCTCTGTTTCAATTATTGAAGCTTCAAGCACTACGAACGGATATATGATGCTTTGTGCGCAAAGAGATAGTGAACTAGAAGAACCAGATCTTGAAGATTTATATGAAGTTGGTTCTATCGTTCAAGTACTTCGCTTGCTTAAAATGCCAGATGGTAAGGTGAAGGCTCTTGTGCAAGGTATTGCTCGTGCTAAAGTAAGGACTTCTAAACTTACTGAGTTTGGCATTATGGCAGAAGTTGATGTTTTGCACGATGAAATTATTGATATTTCAGCTAATGAGTGCGAAGCCTTACTTCGTACTGCACGAGAAGAGTGCGAAAAGATTTTATCTCTTCGTGGAATGCCGATTGCTGAAATCATGACCATTATTGCTAGCGTTGATGAACCGGGTAAATTAGCTGATTTAATTGCAGCAAATTTACGCCTTAAAATCACGCAATCTCAAGAACTTTTAGAATGTCTTGACCCTGTGAAACGCTTACTTTTAGTTGTGCGCCACTTGGCAAAAGAAACTGAAGTTGCTTCAATGCAGGTGAAAATTCAACATACAGCTCGTGAAGGAATGGATAAGGCACAACGTGAATATTTCTTACGTGAGCAATTAAAAGCCATTCGCAAAGAACTTGGTGATACAAGTGAAGCTGATGATGAAATTGAAGAAATTAGGCAAGCTCTTGAAAAAGCAGGACTTCCGCCAGAAGCTAAGAAGGAAGCTGACAAGCAATTAAAACGCTTGCAAAGCATGCATTCTGATAGTGCTGAGGCTTCAGTTGTGCGCACTTATCTTGATTGGATGGCAGAGCTTCCTTGGAAAAAGGCAACTCGTGAGCGTTATGATATTCCAAATGCAAAGAAAATTCTTGATGAAGATCATTGTGGTCTTGAAAAAATCAAGGACAGAATATTGGAATACCTTAGTGTGCGTAAGTTAAATCCTGATACAAAGGGTTCAATTATTTGTTTTTCAGGACCTCCGGGAGTTGGTAAAACTTCACTTGGTCGTTCAGTTGCTCGTGCGCTTGGTCGTAAATTTCAACGCATTTCGCTTGGTGGTATGCGTGATGAGGCTGAAATTCGTGGGCACAGAAGAACATATATTGGCTCAATGCCAGGGCGTATTATCCAAGCGATTAAACAGGCTGAAACACGTAACCCTGTTATTGTGCTCGATGAAATTGATAAATTAGGTTCTGACTTTAGAGGTGATCCGTCATCTTCACTCTTAGAAGTGCTAGATCCAGAACAAAACAAAAACTTCAGCGATCACTATTTAAATGTTTCATTTGACTTGTCAAAAGTACTATTTATTTGTACTGCTAACCATTTAGAAAATATTCCTGGTCCTCTTCGTGATAGACTTGAAATTATTGGCCTACATGGTTATACTTTGCAAGAAAAATTAGACATCGCTAAAAATCACCTTGTAGAGCGTCAGCTTAAAGAAAATGGTCTTAAGGATAAGGATATTAGCTTTACAGATTCTGCGCTTGAGCTTGTAATTAAAGAATATACTAGAGAATCAGGTGTTAGAAATCTTGAGCGTGAAATTGGTGCAATTTGCCGTAAATGCGCTAGACAAAAGGCTGAAGGCAAAAAGGATGCATTTAAGATTACTGATGCTCAAGTAAGAAAATTATTAGGCGCTGCTCGCTTCTTAAGAGAAGAAACTGAAAAAACTTTAAACCCTGGTGTTGCTATTGGTCTTGCTTGGACATCTACCGGCGGTGAAGTTTTACATGTTGAAGCAAGCATTATGAAAGGTAAGGGCAACCTTAACTTAACAGGGCAACTTGGCGATGTTATGAAAGAAAGTGCTCAAGCGGCTCTTAGCTTTGCAAGAACAAATGCTGAAAAAATTGGACTTGATATTGATTTTCTTGAGAAAAAAGATATTCATATTCACGTTCCTGCTGGTGCTACTCCAAAGGACGGGCCATCAGCTGGCGTAACTATGGTGACAGCACTTGTTTCAGCAATTAGTAATAAATCTGTTAGAGCAGATACTTGCATGACTGGTGAAATCAGCTTGCGTGGACGAGTTCTACCAGTTGGCGGAATTAAAGAAAAGATTTTGGCTGGCGTTGCGCACGGCTTAAAGCATGCTTTAATTCCAAAGCAAAATTCTAAGGATTTAGAAGATGTGCCAGCTGATTTACTGAAAAAAATCAAAGTCCATCTTGTGGAAAATTTAGACGAAGTACTTGATTTCGTCATAGAAAAATAAAAAAACTTGTATATTGCCAGTAGCCCTTGTACTGGCAATATATTATTTTTATATTTAACATTTTAACATTTAAATTATTTGAGGATTTTTATGAGTAATGATGCTGAAAAAGTCATATATTCCATGTATAAAGTGACAAAAAGACATGGTCAGCGTGAAGTTTTAAAAGACATTACCTTGGGTTATTTCTACGGTGCAAAAATTGGTGTGTTAGGTTTAAATGGTTCTGGTAAATCATCTCTTTTAAGAATCCTAGCTGGTGTTGATAATCAATTTGATGGTAAAACAACTGTTTCTCCTGGATATACAATAGGTTACCTTGAGCAGGAGCCACTTCTTGACGAAACAAGAACTGTTCGTGAAGTTGTTGAAGAAGGCGTGCAAGAAATTGTTGATATTGTAAATGAATTTAATGCTATTAATGAAAAATTCGCTGAACCTATGGAACCAGAGGAAATGGACGCTTTAATTGAAAAACAAGCAAAAGTTCAAGAACTCATGGATCTTAAGGGTGGCTGGGATTTAGATGCTCGCTTAGACATGGCAATGGACGCTTTGCGTTGTCCTGCTGGTGATACTCCTGTTTCAGTTATTTCTGGTGGTGAAAAAAGACGTGTTGCTCTTTGCCGTTTACTTCTCAAAAATCCTGATATTTTACTTCTTGATGAACCTACAAACCACTTAGATGCTGGTTCTGTTGCATGGCTTGAAAAATATCTTTCAACTTTCCCTGGAACTGTTATTGCCGTAACTCACGATCGTTACTTCTTAGATAATGTTGCGGGCTGGATTTTAGAGCTTGATAGAGGTCGTGGTATTCCATATCAAGGCAATTATTCCTCATGGTTAGAGCAAAAAGAAAAACGTCTTGCCCAAGAAGATAGAGCAGAAGCTGAACGCAAAAAAACCTTAGAGCGTGAGCTTGAGTGGATTAATATGTCACCAAAAGGCAGACAAGCAAAGGGTAAAGCTCGTATTAACGCTTATGAAGCAATGTTATCTCACGAAAGTGAATCACGTGCAAAAGATTTAGAAATTTACATTCCGCCTGGACCACGCCTTGGTAAATCAGTTATTGAAGCTAACGGCGTTACAAAAAGCATGGGCGATAAGCTCTTAATTGAAGATGCTAATTTCATCATTCCTGCTGGTGCAATTGTTGGTATTGTTGGACCTAACGGCGCTGGTAAAAGTACTTTATTTAAGATGTTAGTTGGCATTGAGCAGCCAGATAACGGAACTTTAAGTGTCGGTGATACAGTTAAATTTGCCTATGTTGACCAAAATCGTGACTCATTAACCCCAGGTAAAAGTGTCTACGAAGTTATTTCTGATGGTGCAGAGGTGATTAAACTTGGTAACCGTGAAATCAATGCTAGAGCTTATTGTTCACGCTTTAACTTTATGGGTTCTGACCAGCAAAAGCAAGTTGACGTGCTTTCAGGTGGTGAGCGTAACCGTGTGCATTTAGCTAAGATGTTGCAAACTGGTTCTAACGTAATTCTTCTTGACGAACCGACCAATGACCTTGATGTTAATACTATGCGTGCGCTTGAAGATGGTATTGATAACTTTGCTGGTTGCGTTTTAGTTATCAGCCATGATCGCTGGTTCTTAGATCGTATTGCTACTCATATTATTGCTTTTGAGGGAGACTCGAGTGTAGTTTTTGTTGAGGGTAATTACAGTGATTATGAGAAAGATTTAAAGAAAAGATTAGGTAAGGACGCTGCTGATCCGCATAGAATTAAGTTTAGAAAGCTTACACGTGATTAATCTTTATTTTTAGATTTTATTATTTTTACTATTTAAGAGGTTCATTTTTTTGAGCCTCTTTTTTTGAGTTTTATT
>CAYJPK010000032.1:0-21682 GCA_964372035.1 uncultured Desulfovibrionaceae bacterium
CTACTAAATTCTTTTATTATAATATGTTAAAATATTTTTCATCATCGACTACTTATTATTTTGCGGAAAAACTTTTTTGTAAAAAAGTCTTTTAGCACCTTTTCAAAAAACTTCTAAATTTTCTATTCTGTAAACAGCTTTTTTTATAGTTCAAGTAATAAGAGAAAAAGAATAAAACGAAAAAAGCCTTACATCTAATGTAAGGCTTTTTAAATCACAAATAATCAATGAATAATTATTTACCGAGCAAAGCTTTCTCACTCATAACAAGTTTGTTTGCAATCTTGCGATTGTCAATATTATATTCACCGCTAGCAACTTTTTCCTTTAGGGCATCAACTTTTTCCTGACGCACATTAGGACTTTGCAAAGCAGTATTCATCGCCGTATTTCTAAGACCAACATCAGGCGAAATACTAACAGTATCACTTTGCTTAGACACCGTGCTAGTTGCGCTCGACCTTGCGCTACTCGCAATATTTGCCGCACGATTATCCTGACTTGTTTTGTTTAACTGAGCACGGTATGCACCAATTGGGTTTAATGCGTTAATATCCATGCTGCCCTCCTACCAAATTATAACAATTATAACATTGTTGCATCAACTCTAGCAACTATGATTTCCCATACTTGACCTAGAATTTTTAATCGTTCGTGTTTATCAAAAGGAATTAAGGTATCATCACTTTCTTTGCCAATTACAATTTCTATTTCACCTGGCAAATAAGAGAAGCTTATCTTCTCACCTAGTTTTCTTTCTAATTCTTGGCGAATTTCTTCAACAATTACGTTATCATCACCTGTAAAAACCAAGTTTTCAAAAATTTCACTAGCTACTCGCTCAACAAGTAATTTGCGCTTTTGCTCTTTCGTAAAGCTTGGTTCAACATCAGCATATAAAAGAGAATGGTAGCGTGCTAATCTACGTGTTGTTAAAAGTTGTTTACTGTACTCTTGTAAAATTGTACGATTGTAAAAAGCAATACTACTCATATATCCTCTCATTTATATTTATCGGCAACTATAAATAAAAGTTTAGGTCACAAGCTAAATTTTTCTTAAAATTCTTCACGTTAAAAGCTACAGAATATTTAAGCAGACAAAACATATAACATACTTAAATTGATGATAATTTTATAATCACAATTTCGTTTGGAACAAATAAACGCATAGGCAGACCAGCCCATAAACCAGCGCCATTACTAACAATTAAATCCATTTCATTAACCTTATAATGCCCGCTTACAAATCCATCATTAAACATTGCTATTATAGGCTGTAAAACAGGTATCAAGCCACCATGAGTGTGACCTGACACTTGTAAATCAACTTCATGTTTAGAGTTATTTTCAGCCACTTTTGGTTGATGATCAATTAAAAAGCGAAATGAATTTGGAGAACCTTCAAAAGTTTTTTCAATGTCATGAGTTTGATTATTCAACAATCCAGCAGTATTAAAGCTTAAAGATGCAAGATCCGCTGTTCCGCCAATAACAAGTGTATCGCTACCTATTTTTATTTCTTTGTGGCTATTAATGAGAACATTCAAGCCTGTTTTTTTAAATTCCTCTACCCAAGAATCAAGACCACGGTAATATTCATGATTGCCAAGCGCAAGATAAGTACCATATTTCGCCTTTAACTGCCCTAACTCCTCTGCAATATGCGCACTTTCATAAACAGAAGAGTCAATAACATCACCTGCTAGAGCAATGACATCTGGCTTTGCTTCGTTAGTCCTTTTCACAACTTCTTTGATCCACTCTTCATCATAAAAAGTCCCGATATGCAAATCAGCCAAAACAGCAATTTTTAATCCGTTTAAGCCAGGCATATCTTCAACTTTTAATTCAATTTCTTTTACACTTGGAACTTGTAAGGCATTAGAGATACTTAGAACTGCTAATAACATACTAACTGCGAAAAAACTTATTGCCCGAGTATTAGGATTAAAAATTTTAATTTTAGATTTTCTAAAGATAATACATAACAAATCATAAATAATTAAGATAATAGCACATAAAATTACAGTAACAAGTAGCCATGTACTACACATTATAGCAAACTCGCTAAGTTCAAAGCCCATAGTTCTTTGCAAAAAACGTGTAAGCATTAATTGATTAAAACTAAAAAAAACAATCAATGATAATAATATTTTAAAAGGGACACGAACTTTCAAAGTGAAAATCAAACGAGTACAAACATATAGTGCAAGTGAACACACTAGCAATAAAGCATAAATAAAAAACATAAGACCTCTATTTTAAACTAAGCTTGATAAAGCTTATAATACGGGCAAATTCAGCGTCTGATAGAGCCTGAAGCTCTTCAATTTCTGGCAGAGAAAAGAACATATAACCATTTGAAACTGTGCTAGTCCTAGCAATTATAGGCAAATTACCAATTGGACTTAATTCTTGCATCGGCTTCGTTCCAACTAAAACTACACAATCTGGTTTAAAATGATTGAGTGCAGACATAAACTGCAAAATCATATTTTCATCATTTTCTGTAAATTTATATGGAAAAAATGCATGCGTTCCGGCTGGCATATTAAGTAGCGAAATTAAACGACGTAAAAAATTGCGACGTTTTTCTTTTTTAGTATCTTCACCTTGCTCTAAAAGATCATAAGCAAGCATATCATAAGTCCAAACAATTCTTGGCTTTTGTGGTAGTGGTGGCTTACGATTCAAAAGAATTTGCCACTTTTCATTCCACTTTTCAACGGGTAAAAATTGCTTCGGAATTACTATATTATTTTCTTTTTTCTCAACAATTAGTTCGCTAGATTTTTTATCTTGCCCTAATCTGTTATTTTGGTTGGAAAAATCGGCCGAAACTTGAGAGTTTTTACTCACTCTCATTTGTTCAGTATCAGCTACAGATCCTGTAAGTTTAGGTGTTTTTTTTTCACCTTTATTCTCAAAGATATTCTCTATCTTCTCGTTATCAAGAAGCAAGTATTTTAATCCAGCTGCTCTAAAAGGTCTAAGTGCCAGATTAAATGGTAAATTTGAAGTGAAATTTACAGCAAGTTTAGCCACGAAATAATTCTCCAAGCCAATTCTGTCTTAGCTAAATCATTATAACTCGCCATTTTGCCTGTTCTATCAGAGATTAATACAGAATTAGTTTGCGTTGCAAAACCATCTTTCAAAAGATTACCAACTAATAAATCCGCATTTTTACTTATTAGTTTTTTTTGCACTGCTAGTTCTAAATCTTGTGATTCAGCAGCAAAACCGACTATTTTTTGATGCTCTTTCTTATTTTTTCCAAGGCTAGCTAAAATATCAATCGTAGGAGTAAAATTTAAGTTAAATCCATCTTTAGCATCTTGCTTTTTAAATTTACCACTTGCCAAAGTATCCGGTTTAAAATCAGCAACAGCAGCTGTAAAAATACCAATATCACTATCAGCCCAAACATCATTTGCAGCTTCATACATTTCACTAGCACTAACAACTTTATACTGTTTGATTTGAGGTGGTAAACTTAAATTCATAGGTCCACAAATTGCAGTAACGTCAGCACCACGTAGCCATGCTGCCATAGCAAGACAAGCACCCATTAAGCCACTTGATGGATTTGTTGCATAGCGCAGACCATCAAAATGTTCTCGAGTTGGTCCAAGGGTAATCATTACTTTTTTGCCTTGTAAATCTTTTTCAAAAAGTTCATACAAGATACCTAAATGCACGTCCTCTAAGTCAGCCAAGCGCCCTTGACCATAGTCACCACAAGCAGCAACTCCCCAACCTGGCTCTATTATCGAAATGCCTCGTCGTTTTAAAATTTCAATATTTTCTTGAGTTGCTAAGTTATTCCACATATTTGGATTCATTGCAGGTGCCACAACAACTTTGCCTTTAAAAGCTAAAGCTTGGCACGCTAAAAGTTCATCAGCCATGCCGTGCGCAATACGTGAAATTGTTGATGCAGAAGCAGGAGCAATTATCATAACTTGTGAGTTTTGTCCTGGTTCTAAGTGCGCAAAAGGAGATGGAGCATTTAAATCATCAAACATTGAGCTATATACTATTTCTGCCCCAAGCGAGGAAAAAGTTAAAGGCAGTACAAATTTAGAGGCAGATGGTGTAAGTGTAACGCTACAAGTTGCACCTGCTTTTTTTAAATTGCGTAATATATCTATACTTTTATATGCAGAAATTGAACCACATGCGCCAATATGAATACTTTTATCACTTAGGTCGAAATTGTAATGAGCCAACATTAGTTAGATAATCCTTGTGAAGTTACACCAGAATTTGTATCACTTGGAAACGATGGTGTAGTTGTGCTTGGTACAGATTGAATGGTATTTGGATAATTATTTTGGAAGCTATTGCCCAAACGAGTTGTTAGCCAAATATCCATGTTTGTTGCAAAAGCGCTTTCATAGGTTGTGATTACAGCATAAAGGCTACCTTTCTCATAGACTTGTAGAGTTTGCGCACCCTTAACAGTTGCAATTAATTTCCAACCATTATTAGCCATATTGCCTAGCATTGCATTATTTAAAGAATTAATTTCAACTTGACCAGAGCTATACAAAACACCATTATTTGCGTTATTAAATGATTTTGCTCTATCAATTCGCATATCCACCGGAATTGGGATTTCAGCAAATTGATCAATATAAGTATCGCTACTTGATACTTGTGGTGCTGGCTCGAATGGATTTTGAATATTCAAGTCAGCACATGCACTCAAGAGTAATAGCCCTATAATACAAATTGATTTTAAGCTAGTTTTTAACATAATCCTCTCGATTTATGAATCAAAACAAAATTCTACAGTAAAATCACCGCAATCAGTTGTAAAAGGAATAGCAATAACATCACCATTTGTTAAGTGAGTAATTAAATGACTATCACCCATAATGATTGACGGAGTTGAACCTTGGAAAATCAAGCCCATTTCAGCTAAACCACTACGAGCTTGACCTGATACCATGTTAGCAATTTCACCAACAGCATCTTTAGTATCAGAAATTATGTCTTGAATATCATCACCAAGCATACCTTTAATAACACCAATAGCGCATTGTTTTGTGAAGCTTACAGATACTGAACCACTTTTGTCACCTGTAATACCAATAATAGCTGAAACATCACCTTGCGCAACATATGTTTTTTTAACATATGGCTTACCAGGTGTTGCGCTCATGCCTACCATAGTTGACATAACGTGCATAGTTGCTTGAATAAAAGGTTTTGCAATTTCAATATTACTGAGACCTGACATAACTAAACTCCAATTTTAAATAATTTTATTTTTTTCTAACCAGTTAAATACTATATTCTTAATTTCTTCTAAACGCTCAAGACTTTTTGCCTCAAAGCGCAAAACTAAGCCTGTTTTCGTGTTAGAAGCTCTAATAAGACCAAAGCCATCGCCAAAATCAACTCTTGCACCGTCTAAAGTATTAACTTTATAATAAGCACCAAAATGACTTTGTGCGTCTCTAATTACTTTAAATTTATGTTCATCAGAACATTCAAAGTGTATTTCTTTTGTATTATATACTTTTTCCCATTTTGGCAAATCAACTAAGTTAAGAGATTTTTTTGCCAAAATTTCATATAAATAAGCTGCTGCAAAAATTGCATCGTCAAAACCATACCAATTTTCAGCAAAAAACATATGCCCGCTCATTTCGCCTGCTAAAAGTGCACCCGTCTCACGCATCTTTGACTTAATAACAGAGTGACCTGTTTTGCACATTAAAGCATTTCCGCCAAGATTATTAATCTCTTTAAACAAACAATCTGAGCATTTCACATCGCAAATAACAGTACTATTAGCTTTTTTGCTGAGTAAATCATTTGCGTAAATTGATAATAATTCATCTCCGCCTAAAAGTCTACCATTAGCATCAACAACTCCAATCCTATCCCCATCACCATCAAGACCAATACCAAAATCCGCTTTTAATTCAACGACTTTTGCCATTAAATCCTTCATTGGTTCCTCAATACTCGGGTCAGGTTCATGGTTAGGAAAATTACCGTCAGGCTCACAATACATAGGTACAATTTCTGCACCAAGGCTTGTTAAAAGCTCACAGCAAAGCTCACCACCAACACCATTTGAACCATCAACTACAATTTTCATTTTTTTGCTAATGTTTAGGCGTTTTTTTACTTCTTTGACATAGCTTGGAATAATATCGTGTTCTGTTAAAATTCCTCTGCCAGTTGCAAACTTTTCAGCCTCCAGCAAGTCCCTTAAATAAAGTAATTCATCAGCATAGACAGTTGATTCACCGAACCAAATTTTAAACCCATTATATTCTTTTGGGTTATGGCTAGCTGTTACCATTATACCGGCTTTTCTATTTAAATGCCTGACACTAAAATACATAAGCGGAGTTGGCACCATGCCAATATTAACTATATTCACACCCGTTTGCAACAAACCGTCTAAAAGTGCATTTTTAAAATCAATTGAAGATAAACGACAATCATAAGCAACAATTGCATCATCAATCTTATTTTGCAAAAAATAAGTTCCGCATGCTTTGCCAAGCTTATAAGCAAAATCAGCATTGAAATTATCATCAACTATTGAGCGTATATCATAGGCTCTAAACACACTTGTCATTATAGTCCTTTTTATAATTAACAGAAATTAAAATTTGTAATAGCTAAAATTTTTCGCCCCAAACTTGGCTTTGCATAAATTCATTTAAAGCACTAACTTTATCATCATAACCAGGTGCATCAAGCCTTGCATTAGCAAGATGTTTACCAAGTTCAACAGCTGGCTGATCTAAAGGATCAACTTCAAGCAACCAACCAGTAAAAACTGTAGTTGCCATGAGCAAGGTCATTAAAGCTCCTGCTGCATGAGGATTAGCTGACTCCATCTTAATTTTAATGAGCGGAACATCACATTGGTGCAAAGCCATGCAAGTACCAAGAGCTTCTGCTTGCAACAAATCATTAAAATGCTTGCCTTTTAACCATGACCATTTTTCTGGCAAGTTTTCATTAAACTCTCTACCAGGATATTCATTTCCAGCTGTAATAAAAATGCAGCCCTTATCTTTTGGTCCATCTAAAAACATTTGTTGAGTTGAATGTTGGTCTGTAACACCAAGTGCAGCAATTGGCATTGTGCCCTTGCCATTTTTTCCGAGGCTTTCAGCCCAAAGTTGCATAAACCAAGCTCCAAAGCAAGACCAAGCAGGAATATATCCAAAGAAGATTAATTGATTATAATCATTATCAGCTAAGGTTTTTGCAAAACAAGCCATCTTCCAAGCAAGGCTTGAACAAAGTTCTTCTGGCTTTTCAACTAAAGCTTTTGCAACAGAGGCTGCACCATCTAAAATAGCTTTATAATCAACACCTAAAAACGCCATTGGCAACATACCAACAGCAGAAAGGACTGAATATCTTCCACCTAGATTATCTGGAACTTCAAGGGCATAAATATCATTTGCATTTGCTTCTTCACGAAAATAGCCTTTATTTGCATCAGTAATAAAAATAACATTATCTTTCCAAGCATCACCTAAAGAATTTTGCAACCAAGTTTTTGCTAAAAAATACTGTGCAACTGTTTCAATCGTGCCACCAGACTTACTAATCGGAACAATTAAAGTTTCTTTTGGATCAAGAGTTGCAAACCACGCTTCTAAAGTTTGGCTATCAATATTATCCGCAATCCAGATAGATTTACCATTATGATTTGGTCTATCTTGTTGAGGATAAAAAGCTTTTTGTAAGGCTCTTGAGCCAAGTGCAGATCCACCAATTCCAAGCACTATTAAATGCTTAAATTTGTCTAATGTATCTTTTACGTTTTCTAAATCTTTTTCGAGCTTAGCCCTATAAGACATGTGCAAAAATGGTAAGTGACCTTTTTTTAATTCTTCCGCTAAACGCTTGGGTGCATTAGCACTTGTAATAAATTTAGGTGCCAATTCTAATCTTTTTGTCCAAGCGTGAGCAAAATCTACCTGATGCATATAAACTCCATTTTAATTATTATGTGAACTTAACGATCTCATTGCAACTTGCGCATTTTGTTGAACATTTAGCCACGCCCTATCAGCCCTTAAAGGTAATCCAGTTAGCGGTGCTTGAACTTTAAAATCTGCCCTAATTCCAACGTATGCAAAAAATGGCAATATAGATATAAATCTATTAAACTGCTTAAATAAACGCTTATCATTCCATGTAAAATCTGAAAAAGGCAAAATAGACCTGACTGTAAGGCTACAATCAGGAACATGTTTTTTAAGTATTTTTGCAATTTGAAGAGGAGAATGAACAATTCGCCCTTTAGCTCTCAAATTTGCAAGTGAATACTTGTTAAAAAAAGATAATATCAGACCATTTTCAGCAACTCTTGCTGCCTCTTGAATTATCTTATCAATGTCATGCTCATAGTCGAGCACATAAAAAAGTGATGCATAATCAAAATTATTATCATCATAAGGCAAATGGTCAAACGCAGCCAACATATACTCAGCACTAACACCAAGTCGCTCTTTTGTTAAATCAAGTGCATACTCGTTATTATCAAGGCAAGTAAGGTCAAAGCCAAGACCCCAGAGCATTTTAGAAAAATAGCCACTTGCGCAACCAATATCTAAAAAGCTCTGACCACGTCTAAGCCAGTCAGAAAGCAAGCGTTGAAAAAGAATAGCCTTTGTATTTGTAACAAAAAGCCCATCGTAGCTTAATTTTTCTTCTTCAAAAATAACTGCTTGCTCATTCCACATATCAAACTTTATTCAAGCCAAGCACTAAGCGCATCAACTATTTTTTTAGCTTGAGCTGCACTTGAAATAACAAATTTAGATTTGTAATTGTATTCGCCACCAACTTTTTGATAGCGACGAATAGCATATTTGTCAGGACCATATGTATCACTTTCATTATCTAATTCTTGATAACGAAATAAAACAGTAGTCCATGCGCCCTTAGATAGCACAACTTTATCAATTTCTTGCACTAAAGTCCTGCCGTCCTCCTCATAAGTAATTGTTAAATCATCTGGTGTTGAAGCCATAATTATCCTTATTATCCTTTTGCACTAGCAATTGCGCCTTGCACTCTTTCAGGCAAGGCTGGTGCTGAAACTTCCATCTCAGTTACTGATGGCCCATAGTAATTACGATCCATACGAGCAACAGCTGATAAAGCCATCATTCTTTCACTAAGAGTGAGATCTACGCCTGCCCTTGTTTTGCGATTAAACGCCGACAAAATAATTTCGTGCGATGGTGCAGCAGTTGGTCCGTTAATAGCCATATCTCTACCTCCTACGTTATTTTTTTTATAAAATACTATTTTTTGCAAAAACACGCAAGCCCATAAAATGTTAATTTTTTCATTTACATCATATTAACAGGATCTAAATCAAGACTAACTTTAATATCATCGTCCAACTTCAGGCTTGCAAATACCTTACGAATATTTAACCAGTTATCAGCTTTTAGTAAACATTGTATTCTACGCATACCTCGCAAAACTGCAATTGGCGCATAAGCTGGACCTAGAACCTTAACATTATTTTGCTTGCCACTTTCTCTAATTTGCTTAGAAATTTTATTCATTATTTCAACGCTATCCGTTCGTTTAACAGAAAAACTAAAGCGTATTATTGCTAGCTTAACAAAGGGCGGATATGATCTTTTTTCACGCAAGGCAATTTCATGCTCATAAAAGCCGTCATAATCTGCTTCTTGAATATATTTCCAACAGTAATGCTCTATATCACGAGTTTGAATAATAACCTGACCTTGCTTTTCACCTCGTCCAGAACGCCCTGCTGATTGCAATAATAACTGAAAAGTCCGCTCTGCTGCCCTGTAATCTGGCATATTTAAACCCATATCACCATCAGCTACAATTGCCAAGGTGACATTTGGAAAATGATGACCCTTTGATAGCATTTGTGTTCCAACCAAAACACTTGCCTCTTGCTTTGCAAATGAGCTTAATATTTCTTCTACCTGCCCTTCTCGTCTAGTAGAATCTCTATCTAAGCGTAAAACCTTTGAACCTGGCGGTAAAATTGAGCCTAAATATTCTTCTAACCTTTCAGTTCCTTGCCCAAGTGGTATAAAATTATGACCATTACAACTTGAACAAAGACATGGAAATTTAACAGAATACCCACAATAATGACACACAAGCCGTTCCCTACCCTTATGGTAAGTCATTGCAATTTCGCAATCAGGGCATTTTGCAACTTTGCCGCAATCAACGCAGTACATTGTTGGTGAATACCCTCGGCGATTTAGCAAAATAACTGCTTGCTCACCACGCCCAACAGTTTCTTTTAAAATACCTTCAGCCTGCTTTGATAAAATATTAACACTGACATCATTATTTTTAATGTCGATTAATTTAATCTCTGGCAAAGTGCTATGCCCTGCCCTTGCACTTAAACGACTATAAGGAATCTGTTGATTCTTAGCTGCATAATAACTTTTTAAATCTGGAGTTGCAGAGCCTAAGAGCAACATAGCATTTTCTTGATGCGCCTTAAACCATGCAATATCCTTTGCTTGGTAATTAAGTCGCTCATCTTGTTTGAAAGAACTGTCATGCTCCTCATCTAATATAATTAAGCCTAAATTTGAACATGGCAAGAATAACGCAGAGCGAGTACCTATAATTAGATGTGCATTATCATTTTTACAAAGCTCTTTAAAATTTCTTTCCTTTTGGGCTGCAATTTGATAGCCATGATGAAAAACTATTGAAATATCTGGTAAAATATTTTTTGCATCATTACGTAATTTTAAAGCTAAAGCAAGCTCTGGCGCAAGAAGTAAGGCTGATTTGCCACTCTCAATACATTTTTTTATAAGCTCAAGATATATAATAGTTTTTCCACTTCCAGTAATACCATATAATAAATGCGTGCTTGCTTTTTGGGCATCTAAAGCCTGTGCAAAAACTTCAAACGCTTGTTGTTGTTCATCATTTAAATTAAAATCACGAGTTGTATCAAGTTCTGTTTTAGCAATATAATCTGCTTGAAGCTCTTCTAGCTCAACTTGATTTAATTCTATAAGACCCTGTTTTAATAGTGAATTTAAGCTTGTATTTATTTTTTGCCCAAATTTACTTAGCAAATCACGCCTTGTGCAAGAGCCATTATCATACAAATATTCCAATATTTCTTGCTGGTTATGAGCTGATTTACGAATATCCCATGGTGGATCTTTCTTTAAAGTGCAAAGCTCAGATGAAGCATTATCTTCATAGCTTGCAACCCAATCAGCTTTGTTATCTGCCCAAGCTTTGGCGGTTTCACTATTTTGATTTAGCTTTGCATTTTCATAAATATCTTTTGCACTTAACAATTTAGCCTTTGTATTTTGTGTGAAAATTCTAAGTTTCTGGCGGCTTGTACGAAGTCCAAGCGGTAATATAGTCCCTAAAATTCTACCGATTGTAAGAGATTGTTTTAATGCTAATTGCTTAAACAATTCAATATGTTTTACAGAAAAAATACTTTTTGGCTCAAGCGGAAATAGCATATCTTTTAGGCTCAAGCCCTCTGGTGCCTCATCACTTTTTTCTACAATTAATCCCACCCTAAATTGACCCTTGCCAAGCGGAATCAAAACACGCATACCTATTTGCCAAAAATTATCTGACAAGTATTCTGGGCGGGCATAATGCAATGTGCTGTACGGCGGGCTAAGTAGTGCTATTAAGTAATAATTCAAAGTATTCTCGGTGTTTTTATTTTTAATGCCAAAGTAAAGATTAACTTAATTTTATTTTGACAATTGTTCCTAGTAAATATAATCTTTTTGCAATAGCATATCAAGAGTTTTTATGCTCTTAGAATTTCGCTAAATAAAAACAAAATTAAGATTAAGGTAATAAATATGAAAGCTAAGGCAAAAAAAATACTTGATTATTTAGAAGAACTATACCCTGTTATTTCACGTCACTTAGATGCCGAAAATGCATGGGAACTGCTAGTTGCTACTTGCTTAGCAGCACAATGTACTGATGCAAGAGTCAATCAAGTTACGCCAAATTTATTCAAGTATGCAGGCACTCCGGAAGATACTTTAAAGCTAAGCCAGGAAGAATTAGAAGAATTAATTAAATCAACTGGTTTTTATCGCAATAAGGCTAAGAACATGATGTCTGCTGCTAAAAGAGTTGTTGAAATCTATAATGGCGAAGTTCCAAATACAATGGAAGATTTAATAACTTTGGCTGGGGTAGCACGAAAGACCGCAAATTGCGTCTTAAGTGGCGCATTTGGGATTAATGTTGGTATTGCAGTTGATACACACGTAAAGCGCATTAGTAATCGCTTAGCTATAACAATTTCTGATGATCCAGTTCAAATTGAAAAAGATTTAATGAAATTTTTCCCAGAAGATAGTTGGGTTTATGTGAATAATCGTATGGTTAGTTTTGGACGAGATATTTGTACTGCCAAAAATCCAAAATGCCCTGAATGTAAGCTAAATAAAATTTGCCATGTGAAATAATTAAAAAAGCATCTCATTTAATAATTCGAGATGCTTTTTCATTACTTTTTTTTACTACTAGGAGTTTCTTAAAAAAATTATATATTCAAATTAATCTTAGTATCATCATTTTTTACGGCTGGCTCATCTTCTTTTTCAGTTGTTTCATCATTAGCTTTCGTTTCAGTTTCTTCCTCTTTTTTAGCAAGTTCACGTGGAATTATTGGACTAAAAGGGTGTTGCACAAATTCAAAACTAATGGCTTTTTGCAGACGCTCTTCATCATCATGTGAAAGCGAAGTTTGCATAATTTTACCACCAGTTCCGCTAAGAGCATTTAAAACTTTATCTGTAATTTCAGAGCGAACAAGCATAAATAGAACAGACGAACCAGGTTTTAAATTTGCAGCTAACTCTTTCATAAAGCTGTCATTTATTCCAACGTCAGACAAGGCACCAGCAATGGCTCCAGTTCCTGCACCAATTACAAAGCCGAGTAGCGGATTAAGAAAAATCATACCAATTAATAAACCCCAAAATCCACCACCCATAACACCACCTAAGGTCATGTTGTAAAGTTGGCGTAGCTTAACTTTGCCATTTTCCTTAACTACTGCAACAACTGCATCTTCAATATCCACCAAATAATCTTTTTGCATTTTAATA
The DNA here is from genome assembly GCA_964372035.1 of uncultured Desulfovibrionaceae bacterium. Lineage (GTDB taxonomy): Bacteria > Desulfobacterota > Desulfovibrionia > Desulfovibrionales > Desulfovibrionaceae > CAYJPK01. The sequence continues at coordinate 13,139 of CAYJPK010000032.1, forward strand.
AAATCAATCCGCACTTGCTCGGCTAAGGTTTCATGTTCATAAGCAATTACAATTAGATTTCGCATATTATCCTCCAACAAATGATTTTTAATAATCATAAGCAAGTCATAATATTTTGAAATTATAATCATACAAAATAAAAATCCGCCAAACCAAATTCAGCGGATTTATTTTTTTATAGATGTATACAGTTTTTATAAAGTCTGGTTGAGTTTCAAAAGTTTTAAGTCTTGCATTTTTACAAAAGGACAAATACCTTTTGCTAAAACAATCGGTGAAATATAATCTCTTGTCCAATCTGTCACAAAATGGATAGAATTTTCACTAATATTAATTTCAGAAACTAAATCACGGACTTCAACCTTTTTTAAACCCTTTTTAGTAGTGCGTTCAATTTCAAAGCTTGAGCTATCTGCAAAGTTTTTCCAGCTTTTGGCAATTTCATTAAACAAGTCACCATCTTGTGATGACATACGGAAGATTTCACTCTTTGCACCTAGGGTTTTAGAATTTATAACAATTTGTTCAATACTATTTAATTCCATACCCTTTAGCATATGCGGATTTAAAGCTTTGAAAAGCTCATCAGCACTCATGCTTTTACAAAGCACAATACTAAACCACTCACAAACACTTTCAAGCCCTACTGGTAAAGCACGCCCAAAAGACATCAACGGAAGCGGGTGAAATCCTTGAGAAAATGCTAGCGGTAAATTTGCCATACGCATTGAACGCTCAAGCACAGCTTGCAGTTCATGCTGACTAATAAATGAAGCACCCTCAAGTTTATTATGCCAAATTCTGTAGCGAACTGCTTTATGCGCTAATTCTTCGCTCGTTCCAAGTGGACGATTAGCTTTTTTTGTTGTTGGAGTTATTTCTGGCAATTCTTCATTTTCTACTTGGTCACGCTCTTTAAAGTTCAAATTATTTTTGAGTTCTTTAAAATCACACACGCCACAATTATTACATGCATTATAGCGACAATCTAAGCTTGGCTTTGCATTTAAAGCTTTTTCGCGCTCCTCAAGCAAGAAATCCTTTGACAATAATGAATCTAAGTGCGCCCAAGGAAATACAAAATCTAGCTCTCTTTTACCTGTATATTCAAGCGGATCAATGTTTAATTCTTCCATTGCTTCACGCCATAAATCAATACGGAAAAAGTCCATCCAGCTATCAAAGACACAGCCTTTTTTGTAAGCTAGCTCAACTAAATCAGCTAAGCGACGATCACCACGTGAAAAAACACCCTCTAAAAAACTAACTGCCGGCTCGTGCCAACGCATATTAATAGCCTTTTCAGGCTTAATTCTATCTAGTAAATAGCCAACCTTTCTTTTAATTTCAGTTAGGCTGATTTGTTCGTCCCACTGAAAAGGTGTATGAGCCTTTGGAACAAAAGGAGAAATTGAAGCTGTTACTAATAATTTTTGCTTACCACGACCACGAGTGATTGCAATATCTCTAACCTTGCGACATAAATCAACTATTGCGTCTAAATCTTCATCAGTTTCAGTTGGTAGACCTATCATAAAATATAATTTTACTTGTTGCCAACCGTAGGCACATAATTTTTCAACATGGTCTAATAATTGATCTTCTGTAATACCCTTATTAATAACTTGACGTAAACGCTCACTACCTGCCTCAGGAGCAAGTGTTGCGCCTGTGCGTCTAATATTTGCCATACGTTTCATAATTTCGCTATCAACAGATCCAACTCTAAGCGATGGTAAAGACACAGAAATTTGCTCTTTAACACATCTGTCAGTTGTATTAACAAATAAATTACTTAGGGCAGAAAAATCACCGGTACTAAGAGATAAAAATGAAATTTCATCAAAGCCAGTATCAGCTAAACAATTTTGTACAAGATTAGTAAGCTCATCAACTTTTCGCTCACGCACAGGACGTGTAATCATGCCAGCTTGGCAAAAACGACAACCTCTAGTACAACCCTTTGCTATTTCAAGGTTTAATCTGTTATGTACAGCACCAAATGGCACTACTTGCTTTGTTGGGTATGCACCCTTATTCAAATCAGAGAGCACACGGCGTTTTGTCTTATTGTTTAAACTAGGAACATAAACGCCCTCAATCTTGGTAGCTTTTTCTAAAAAATCTTGCTTTGAGATTTTTTGCTCTCTTGAGCTTGCTAAAAGTTCGCAAACCTCAACAATTATTTCCTCACCATCACCAAGCATCATTAAATCAACAAAGGGTGCAAGCGGTTCAGCGGCTAAGGTACAACCACCTCCAGCCATGATAATTGGATAGCTAAATAAATCTTCAGACCTATCAGCTTGACGTAGTGGAATATTAGCTAAATCTAGCATATATAGCACATTGGTATAGCAAAGTTCGTGCGTAATTGAAAACCCTAAAGCATGCAATTTATTTAAATCAGTATCAGTTTCAAGCGTAGCAAGTGATACCTTATGCTCTTTTAAGATTTGCCCTGTTTCATGGCATGGTGCAAACACACGTTCTGCTGCAAAGTGCTCAAAATCATTTAAAATATTATAAAGTATTTTCTGTCCAAGATAAGACATACCAACTTCATACAAATCAGGAAAAGCAAGCCCTACGTGTAAACGTAATTTTGCAAAATCTTGCTTTATAACTGCACCCTCTTCAATACCAAGATAACGCCCTGGTCGAGGCAAAATAGCTAATAATTCACGCATATTAAGAACCAAAATGGTTAAAGGAAAATTGTTAAAGAATTTATGATTTTTTTAATAAAATGAAATAAAAAAATAAACTAAAAAAACAAGCTAGGAGCATACCAAAAAATATGCCCCTAGAAATATATTTTAAACAATAAAGTAGTAATTAGCTGATTAAATCAGGCTTACCAGAACCACCAACTAAACCACCACCAAGTGTTAAGTTTGAAATAACTTCAAGATAGCGTGTTTCAATATCATCAGGTAATTTTGCATATTCATACATGAAATGAGTAGCCTCAATTTTGCCAACAAATTCTTGCTCAAATGGATAACCATAAGGTAACATCATGATTTGTACACCTTGTTGATTTGGCACGATTTGTAAAATCGCTACTTCATTTAAAGCCTTTGCAGCCTCGTCATATTTACCAATTACAAGTTCACCTGTTACAATTTTAACCAATTTAATATTATAAGCCATCTTAAAACTCCTTTTGTGTAGTATCTGAATAAATATAGCTTAAATTGTGTTATGTCAAGCCATTTATTTATATTTCAATCAATTCAATATGTTACGCTTATATAGTCCTTTATCAACTTTTCTAAAACAATTTGTTTAGCCAAACATAAAATTTTAAATATTGCAGGCTTATATTTAATAGACAAACACAGCAAAATACGTTATAGTATGTAAAAATTGCTCACTTTAAGTAAAAAGCGAGGTCATTATGTCAGATATTATGTCAAGCGCAACATCAGATACTCTTCATATTGTTTGGACTAGTAATGATAAAGATGTTGCCGAAAAAATGGTGTTTATGTACGCAACTAACTCTCGCTTAAAAGGTTGGTGGGAAAATGTTCATTTAATCATCTGGGGTGCATCAGCTAAACTATTTGCTACCGATACAGAAATTCAAGACTTAGTCAGAGTAGCTATTGAGGCTGGAGTTGATGTTTCTGCTTGTAGGCGTTGTGCTGAGATGTTTGGCATTGATGATTTTATTGAACAATTTGGCGATATTGAACTTATTTATATTGGCGAACAATTTACACATATTTTAAAAGGTCCTGATAGAGTTATAACTTTTTAAAACAAAGTTTTTGAACTAATAACTTAAAAGCACAGGCAAAATAAAATGGCATCATTTACCGATTTAATACAAAGATTACCACAAATTCACGATGTTAGCATGAGTACAGCTGGTGTTGCTACTTGGATATGCTGGGAAGGTGACCTTGACCCTTCTGTTGAAAAAACATTGCAAGATTATGGTGGTATACTCATTAAAACTGATAGAAATCAAGCTATTTGGTTCTTCTTTAATATTGATGCTGTCTTAGCCTTTGCACGTCTATTTATTTGGTCAAAATTCAACCCGCTTAGCATTGGCGTTGAAATTATGCCAGCTCGCCTTGTTGTTAGCGTTCGTCATGAGTTTTCTATTGCTGTTGATATGAATTTAATTGCACAAGAATTACTCCCGCAACGTCAGATGCAAATTTGGGTTCACCCTAAAGTGCGTGAAATGGCAAACAATTTGCCAGGCATAACCTATGTTAAAGAGCCTCTTTTACAAGGCATGGCAACACTTGCTTGGGAACAGTTAGACGCTGACCTTAGATTACCATATAATGCAACTCATTCATGGTATGGAATTATCCATCCTCTTGGTAATCCGTTAGATAAGAATTATCAAAAGGGTTGGCGATACATGCATAAAGAGTTCGACCAAGCCCTACAATCTAAGAAATTTAAATACAATCTGCACAATGATTTTATGATGACGCCGATTGATGATTTGCGTTCTTTTAGAGCCTTTACGCAAGAAGTCCTTGCCACAATCAATGACGTTAAAAATAAATTTACTGATCAGTACTGGCCTTGTGTTTGTGCTGTCGTTGATAGGCGTGGTCTTAACTTAAATAATGAATTACCGCAACGTATTGGAATAAAATGGGATAGCCTTGTTCCTGATTTTCCATACATGAATTACCGCAATGCATATTTGCTTGGCGATGGTTTTACCTTAAATGAGCTACATTTTTCAAGCTCAAGTGCAACTATGGATAGTTGGTGTACTGTTGGGCTTGGTGAAAATCAAATGCATGCTGGCAGCTATATTCCTGTTCTTTTATCCGCTCAACTAGTTGATGGTGACAATAACAACTGCTTTTACTGCGGTTCTAAAAAGCATACACCTAATGCTTGCCCAACAAAAAAAGTTCAGCGCCATGATATTAATGCATGGAAAAAAATTGGAACTATTGATGTTGAAAATATCAACAAAGCATTTGAAGTTATTGATGTTGCCATTACAGCCGAAAATATTGATGGTTACTATAAAATACTTGCATCTGAAAATGACGCTTCAGCTGTTTTAGGAGCTTGCCTTGATATTTGTAGTGCAGCACAGCTTCGCAAAACTGGCATAATGTGGATAGGTTCTTCTGACCTATCGAGTGCACATGAAGAAGCGAGTCAAGTTGAAGTTAGAGATGAAAATCCTGTTTGGAATATTTTAGAGCGTTTGAAAAAAGCTAGCCCACAAGAACTTGTCACCCTTGAGCGTGAAATCCAAAGCTCTATGGATAGAGGACTTCGTGATTCTAGACTAAGAACTCTTGCTGGCTTTGTATCAATGGAAAAAGGCGATAATATCAGGGCGCTTGCAATGTGGAAAGAAGCAGCAGCGCTTAGCAACACAACTCAAGTTCAAGTTTGGCATATGTTTTTGCAGGGCAGACTCTTAGAATGTTCTGGCAAATACCTTGAAGCGCAAGAGTGCTATCAAAACGCACTTAGGATTTACCCGAATTGGGTCGAGCTTGAATATCGCTTAATCGTGTGCCGTGTAAAGATGGGTTTTGCTGAGCAAGTTCAAAGCAAAGCACTACAATTAATTGAACAACACCCTGATTTGCTTAATAGAATGTTAATTGATCCTGAGCTTGAGCGTGGGCATTTAGCTATTTTATTATTTTTGTATGACACCTTAAATACTTCACTTCAACAAGCAGAAGCAGAACAAAAAGAAATTGAGCGCTTGACTAGCCTTGTGCATAGTTGGTTTGATGAAAATAGTGGTGCAGCACAAAATTTCAGGACAAGACTTGAACATTTATCACATTTATCAGTTATAAAAAATTATATTGCAGCTCAAAATGTTATAACTTCACGAACAATAATTGAGGCTGATGTTGAAAAACAGGTTAAAAGAGAAATTGACATTCAACAAGCCGCTTATAAACATTATCTATCTATTTTAGAAGTTATTCGTGATGAGGCTTCATGGTTTCCATTTCCAAAAGCTTTAATTGAATTTAACAAAGATTTTAATGATTGTGCTGGCATTATTAATTGGGCATTTTCGGCTAATTTTAATGATGCAGAATCCTTCAAGCGTGCAAAAGCTTATGCTGGAACTGTAACTGATTTATTATCAAGGCTTGAAAATCGTTTAAAATTCTTAAGAATTGTTAGAGATAGCACGCTATTTATTTTAATTTTAGCTAGAACCTTCTTCTGGATTGAGCTTGCAGGACTCTCTATTTGTCTATTTGGTATACCTGGAATTCTATTTTTTGGTGATATTGTTGGGCTTGGCTGGCTACAATCTTTGATTAGTGCTAACCACTGGGAAATACAAAAGGTTATGGTGGTTATAATAAGTGTTATAGCGCTTGGCGTATCAGGATTTAGAACAACACTTATTTTTGAAAAAAGACGTGATAAACTTTTAGTTGATGCGAAAGAGCAAAGAGAAATAATGCAGCAGCAAAGGCTTGAAAGAATACGTGCTGCAAGACAACAAAATCAAGAAGATGAAAACCTTAAAGATCGTTCGCAAAATCTTGCTGCACGAGCTGCTAAAAAATAGACATGACTATTTCACAGTGGCTAAATAATGCCAAAAAGAAACTTCAGCACGCTAATATTGAAGCGTACAACGCATCAAGCGAAATTATTTTAGCCTATGTACTTAAGGTAGATAGGCTTTATCTTTTAATAAATAATTCACAGACCTTATCAACTCAAGAAATAGAAAAGGCAAATGAACTTCTTTTACGCCGTGAAAATCATGAACCAACATCTTATTTAACAGGCACAAAAGAATTTTATGGCTTAAATTTCACTGTTAATAAGCATACATTAATTCCTCGTGCTGATACTGAAATTTTGGTTGAAAGTGTTCTTAAAAAATATGAGAATGATAATTTAATTTTTGCTGACCTTGGAACTGGTAGTGGTTGTATTGCTATTTCACTTCTTGCCAATCGTAGTAATTGGACGGCTATTGCTATTGACAACTCAGAGCAAGCACTTGAAATTGCAAATTTAAATGCTAAGAAATTGAAAGTAGAAGATAGAATAAATTTTATACATGCCGACATTCATAGCTTTGATTTTCCAAGCTCCAAGTTTAATTTTATTGTTAGCAATCCACCTTATATAACTAAAAGTGAATATAACAATCTAGATTTACAAGTAAAAAACTATGAACCTAAATTTGCTTTGATTGCAAACGAAAATTCAAATGGGCTTGAAACTATTAAAGCTGTAATTAATTTTGCTGAAAAATCTTTGGAAAAATCAGGTGGTTTATATATTGAACATGGCTTTGAACAGGCAGAAGCTGTGAAAATGTTGTTTTCTAGCAACAATTGGAAAAAACCCTTTACTATCAAAGACTTATCGAATTTAGATCGTATTACAACTGCAATTTTATTGTAGTAAAAAAAACACAGTGTTACAAAAATACAACTCCACAAAAACACAGCTTTTTTTGTTTTATTCTATAATATCAATATATTACACTAAAGTACAGCAATTGGCACATTTTTTGCTATAATTGACACCATAAATAAAGAATAAAATGCCACGATGGCTTTTACATAGATGGAGTTAATAATGCATCAAACAACAATAATGAGAGAATTTACCTGCACAGGAACTGGACTTCACAGCGGCGATCAAGTTCAAGTTAAAATCTGCCCTGCTCCTGAAAATACAGGCATTATCTTTGAATTAAATACAGTTTCTGGTATAAAAAGTTTAGAACTTAGTCCTGAATGTGTGATTTCTACTGGTCTTGCAACAACTATTGGCTCTACAGACTTTAAAGTTTCAACAGTTGAGCACTTGCTTGCAACTGTTCGTGGCTTAAATATTGATAATTTAATTATTAAGCCTGAGGGGCAAGAAATCCCTATATTAGATGGTTCAGCTTCTGAGTGGGTTCGCCTTTTCAGCCAAGCTGGCATCAAAAAACAAGAGGCAAAACGTATAGTTTATGTTTTAAAGCGTCCTTTTGAAGTTAAAAATGGCGATAAATATATTAAGGCAAGTCCACATAATGGCTTTTATGTTGATTGCACAATTGATTTTCCTCATAAATCAATCGGTCAACAGCAAATGTCTATTGAGCTTACAGCATCAAACTTCATGCAAATTTCTAAGGCTCGCACTTTCGGATTTTTAAGAGAAGTTGAATATTTACAGAAAAATGGCTTAGCTCGTGGTGGTTCACTTGATAATGCTATTGTACTTGATGACAATGGTGTTTTAAATAGTGGTGGTCTTCGCTACGATAATGAATTTGTACGCCACAAAACCTTAGACTTTGTAGGCGATATGGCTATGCTTAGCTATCCACTTCTTGGCAGATTTGAAACTTTTTGTTCAGGCCATGAACTTAATAATATTTTCTTGCGTGAAGCAATGAAAGCTGGTGTTTTGCAAGCTGTTGAAGCTATTGCAAACAAAGAAATACAGAGTGATACAAAAATTGTTTGCGGCAAATGGGTTGCTGCTTAATTAGTCGATGATGAAAAATATTTTAACATATTATAATAAAAGAATTTAGTA
>CAYJPK010000033.1:0-7250 GCA_964372035.1 uncultured Desulfovibrionaceae bacterium
AGTATTGTCATTAGAGGGTGGCTTAGCCACTTTTTTTAGATTTAAAATCATCAAAGATAATATAAAGTGCTGGCACAAGGGCAAGTGTAATTACAGTAGCAAACACAATTCCAAAGGCAAGAGAAATTGCAACTGGTATCATCTGAACCGCTTGTTGTGATGTTTCTAACAACATAGGTGATAAGCCAATAAAGGTTGTTAGCGTTGTTAACATAATTGGTCTAAAGCGACGAATACCAGCGAAATACATAGCGGTTCTAGCATCAGCACCTTTACGCATCTCCTTATTTGCAAAGTCAATTAGAACTAGTGAATCGTTAACTACTAGCCCACAAAGTGCAAGCACTCCTAAGAAGGATACAACACCAAGTGGGTGCCCCATAATATAGTGACCGCCAATAGCACCAATTATAGCAAATGGCACAGCTATCATAATAATAAATGGTTGAGTATAAGATTTAAACGGAATTGCAAGCAAAACATAAATAGCAAACATAACAAAGAGTAAGCTTTGAATTAATGCGTCCATGCTATCATCAATATCTCTTAAGTTTCCACCCTTTGACCAAGTTAAGCCAGGGTAGCGTCCTACAAGCTCAAGTAAAAAATCATTATTTAGCTCTTCATAAACAATGGCTGCTTCAGTACTAGGGTCTGATTTGGCTGATACTTGTAAGGTTTTTTGCCCCTCAATCCTGTAGATTGAGCTTGGCACATTAGTTGCTTCGATTTGCACAATATCACGTAAAAAAACTTCCTCATTCTCTGGAGTTCTGATTACAAGGTTAACAAAGGAGCTTTCATTTTCACGTTCTTTTTCTGGTAGCCTAAGTCTAACAGTTACTTCATCTCTTCCACGCTGTTGAGTTAAAACTGAAATTCCCTCAAAGGCAGAGCGAACTTGCTGGCTTACTTGTGATGATGTAAAGCCAAGCTTTTCACCAGTTGGCGAAATTTTAACGGTATATTCTTTAACAGTTTCAGAAGTTCCAGTTTCAATTTCTGATAATATAGGGTAGTTTTCGAGCGCATCTGCTAAGTCTTCAGCAGCTTTTTGTAAAGTGTCATTATCCCTATGGGCAAGTCTAATGGTTAAATCCTTTCCAGAGCCTGCCATGCCTCTATTTGATTGGAAGCCAAAGCTTTCAGCATTTTTAATTACGCCAGTTTCTTGTCGCCAAAGACTTGTAACTTGCGAGGTCGTGAGTGGGCGGGTGTTTTCATCTGTTAAATAAATTCTACCACCAATGAATGTTCCACGTACACTAATATATACACCGCTTGCTAATTTTTCACCACCATTTTCATTAATTACTTTTTGAGCAGCGTTGACAACACGCTCTTCAACCTCTCTTAATACTTTTTCAGAAGTTCCAGTTGGCATGTTAGTGAAAAAGTAAGCATAATCTTGATCTCCACTTTGCATAAAGCCCATTCTCATTCTGCCTGATACACTATATGAAGATGCAAAAGCTAGTAAGCAAAAACAAATAGTTACAATAACATATCTATTATCATAGATTTTATAGATTAGCGGACCATAATATTTTTCAACTAGTTTAGTGAAAGCTGCACTAAATTTTCTTTGCCTCGCTGAAATTCTAAAGGTCAAAGAATCTTTTTGTGGCGATGTTTCATGAGCTAAGTGGCAGGGTAGTACAAAAATACTTTCAATTAATGAGCATGCAAAAACTATCGTAATAACAGGAACAATCGCCCCAAACATATTGCCCATTTGACCGGGTAAGAATATAATGGGTGTAAAAGCAACTATGTTTGTAAGCACGCTAAATACTACCGGTGTTACAATTTCTCTTGTACCTAAAACGGCTGCTTCAGCTCGGCTATAGCCTTTTCTTCGCCAAATATGGATATTTTCACCAACAACAATAGCATCATCAACTACAATTCCCAAGGTTAAAATAAAGGCAAACATTGTAATCATATTTACTGAAGAGCCATAAGGACTTAAGAATAAAAATGATCCTAAAATTGCTGTCGGAATTCCAAGGCTAACCCAAAAAGCTAATTTTGGCTGTAAGAAAATTGATAAACAAATAAAAACTAAAACAATACCTAACACAGCATTTTCAATCAACATTTGCCCACGCTCTGCAAAATCATCAGCATAATTTGATTGAATTTTTAACTGTAAGCCGCCAGGAAGCCTTGTATTTAAATCTTCAATAACTTCTTGCGCTTCTCTTGCAACATCGGCTGGAGTCTGGTTGCCAGTACTTGAAACATCAATTAAAAGAGCCGCAGAATTATTATAGTTTGCCCAAGCTCTACTTTCAGTAAATGTTTCTTTAATATCTGCCATATCAGATAATAAAAGCCGTGAACCATCTGACGGGCTCAAAATAGCTATTTGTCCAAATTCTTGGGCATAATCTTTTCTATCATCAAAGTTAATTGTAATATCACCATGAACAGTTTCAATATCACCTGCACTTTGTTGAATAGAAGAATTTCTAATTGTTGAAGCAACTTCATCAAGGGTCAGCCCATACTTTCTCAAAGTGTTTTGGCTAATTTCAATTTGAATTTCACGGTCAAAATTATTATCAATATCAACTTGAGTAATATTTGGCTTTGCAATTAACTCATCTTTTACAATTTCAGCCCATTCTTGCAAAAAAAGTACGTCATTTGAACCATAAATAATGATGGACATAACGTTAGTACTTCTTTTATTAATGGTTACAACTGGAGTTTCTGCTTCGTCTGGAAAGCTTCTGATTCTCGTTACTTCGTTTTGAATATCTTGCAAAAACCTATCACGGTTTGCACCCTCAATCATGGTGACTGAAACAGTTGCATAGCCATTATTACGTACTGTTGAAGATATTTCATCTACATTTTCAACATCACGTACATTTGATTCAACAACTTGCACCATGCTCTTTTCCATTTCTTCTGGATTTGCACCCTCCAAGGTCAAGCTAATTGTAACAGTATCAGTTTCAACTGGTGGCATAATTTCTTGATGCATTGAGGATAATAAAATACAACCACCAATTAACATTGAAAACATCAATAAATTTGCAGCAACAGTATTTTGCACCATCCAAGCAATAGGACCACGCCAAATTTTTTTGGAAGATAGTTTTTTTACTATTTTTTCAGATTTTTCGGATTGCATGCTTTATTCCTCATTTGCCTGTTTTGCATTTTGAGAATTTTGCATGTCCTTAGGACGTTGAGAATTTTGAGGACGCTTTGGCATTTCACCATTTTCACCGTCTTTCATCATTTGTCCTCTTCGCTTTTTCATTTCTTCCATGCGTTTTTGCATTTGCGGGCTATTCATATCAGGTTTTTGTCCATCTTTAGGCATTTTTCCGTTTTGCATGTTAGGATTGTTTTGTGTATTAGGGCGCATCATGCTCTTGCCACCTTGCATTTTTGCCCTTTCTTGTTGTATTTTTTCACGTCTTATTTTTTCTTGTTCTTCCTGTTTTATCTTTTCTTCTTCTGATAAGTTTATAATAGTAGGCTTAACTACTAAATTTTCAACAGGGTTATTGATGTCAGAATGTAAGACAAGTGAATTATTTTTTAAGGCAGATTCTCTAATATAAACATTATTTCCATCACTCCAAACAATCTCAACTTTTTGATATTTTAGTTTATTATCTTCCGTAATTAACCAAATATTTTCGTTATTATAAACTGATTGTCGTGGTAGCTGAACAACATCATTATAAGTACCAGCTAAAATACGAACATTAATTTGGTCACCCAAAAGTAAAGGAACCCTTTTGTTATTTTCAGCAGTTGCAAGCGGATCTTCAATGCTAATGATAATTTTGCCCATGCGTGATTCTGTAGTTAATGCGCTAACCACTTGCTCAAGCTTGCCTTGCCATTTTTCGCCAAAATTAGTTGTAATTTCAATAGGAATATCCTTACTTTTATAGCTTAAAAGCTGATTATTGTATAAAGCATCAACTGGAATTGCTACGTCTGCTAAATATTTTTCAATAGAAACAAGTTCAGCTAGTTCGCCACCAGTAGAAATATGCTGACCAACAGAAACTGCACGACTTAAGACTAAAGCGTCAAAAGGTGCTTTTATTTCTGTTTCCTCTAAATCATACTGTGCATCTAAAAGATTTGCTTCAGCAATTGCTAAATCAGCAAGTACTTGATCTAATTGTGGTTTTCTTAAAGTTAATTCAGTATGTAACTTATTTGAAACGACAGTGTTTGACATTTTTTTTAGTTCTTTAAGTTCTTCTTGAACAATTTTTTGATGTCCAAGCTCCAAGCTATAATCTGCCTTAACCTTTGCAAGTGTTGCCTCAAGCTTTCTAACCTCATTTTGATAATCACGTTTTTCAAGCGATACTAAGATATCGCCTTTTTTTATAATTGCACCAGCTTCAAAATCTTCTGATAAACTTTCAGCTGTCCCAGAAACTTCACTTTGTAAGCTAATGCTTTGATATGGTATTAAAGTTGCGATTGTATCAATATAGATTGGCACTGAACCAGTTTTTACTTGATAAACAGAAGCCGCAGGTGCCATGCTTGGAAGTTTACCACGCCTTGGCTTTGGTCTATTAGCTAAATTATATGCGATTACACTAAGTGAAATTAAAATAATTACAGCACAGATTAATAGTTTTCCAATTTTCATAAATTAACTCCTAAAGATTTATAGAGACTTACCCTTAATTTTAAGAGTTCTGCTTTTTCATTTAACAAAGTTTTTTGCATGTTTTGAACTGCTTGCAACTGAATAATATAGCGTAAAAATGTTTCTTGCCCTAAAATGTATCTTGTTTCAGATTCTTTTAAAGCTGCTCTTTGAAATGCGTACTGTTCATGCAGGTTTGTAATATATTCAATTTGTGCAATTTCTGACATCAGAGCTGTATTAACTTCATCTAAGGCTTGGGAAACAGTTTTTACATAATTAATTGCTGCTTCTTGTGTGATGGCATCTTGTCTTTTAGCCTCGGCTGATTTACTCCCAGCATCAAAAATTACACCGCTAATAGCACTAGTTATTGTGGTAGCCCAGTTGTTAAGTAGTCCAGCAATTGTTGGTAAACTCGTTGCGTGAGAAATACTAAGTGTGATGTCAGGTAAATATGCTAAATTTGCAATTGCTAAATTCTTATCAGCCGCTAAAAGCCTGTATTTTGCGGCGCGTATATCAGGGCGACTAGCAATTAAATCAGCTGGAATACCTGTTTGCGGAAGTGGAGGTAAATGCGGTAAATTTTTTTCTTTTATTTTTAAATCATAAGTAGGTAATTCTCCGCATAATATTGCAAGGCTAGCTAAAAGCTGTCTTTCTTGTTCAAGCAATATTGGCTTGCGTGAATTGGCTTGAACAAGTTGTTCCTTTTGTTGAATGACATCTAGGCTTGTGGCTTGTCCGTATTTATAACGAATTTCTTGAGATTTAACCATTGATGCATTTAGTTCTTTTTGCTCTTCTAAAATCCTAAGTTCTGTACGTGTTGCTAATAAATCAATATAATTATTTGTTATATTAGATGAAATTGAAAGAACTGTCGTTAGTAAATCCTCTTCAGTAGCTTTGTAACTGTAATCACTCGCCTTAGCTCTTGCGGCAACTTTGCCCCATAAATCAACTTCATATGAAAGATTTAAACTTAAACCAAAACTTTTACTCTCGTTGCTAACTCTAGATGTTTCATTCTGATTAGCATAATTGGAAAAATTGTTGTTTACTCTTGCAGTAAGTGATGGAAATAATGATGATTGCGATTGTTCTAAATTAGCTTCACTTTGCATTAACCGCGTGTAAGCTATCTGTAAATCATAGTTACCAGTATCTTTATTTTCGCCAAATAATGAAGATAGAGCCTTGTCTTGGATTTTATCTAGCTCACTACTTTTAAAGGCTTTCCACCAGTGAATGCCATCAATGATTTGCTCTCCACCTGGTGCTTGATAGTTTGTAGGAAATTCAATTTCTTCTGGAGCATAAGTAGTATCAATATTAGCACACGCTTGTAAGAAAAAAATAGAAATAATAAAAATAAAATAAATTTTTTGCATAATTTGCCTTTATTAAGTTAACCCAAAAATAAAACTGTTTCATAATGAACTATAATGTTAAATAGCAGGGTGGTTCAGCAAATAATATGCCACCAAGCCTTTTATAATTATATTCTGTGAGATTTTTTTAACTGTTTTAGTTAGAGTTGTAAATAAAATTCGACAGATAGTACTTTATTTTATTAAAATAATATTCTTAATTAAATAAAAATTTTATCTCTTATAAATGATATATTTTTTAAAAGTGTGTGCATTTTTAAAGTTAAAATGTCAAAAAAATATACAATTAAATGTGATATGTATAAAAATTTTACAATGAGCTTTACATAATTTTTTTATTCTTTTTATACTTGACAAATAATACTTGCTTATGCAAGAATTGCGAGTAATTCGCAAATTGCAAGGTGTTAAATATGTCAAAATATGAAACAGAACAAAGAAACATGCTTTTGGAACTATTTAAAAATAGTGACCATCAGTCCTTATCTGCAAATGATATTCTAAAGCATTTTACTGATGAAAAAATAAGTATTAGCGCTATTTATAGAAATCTAAAGCAGATGGAGCATGATGGATTAATTTGTAAGGTTAATACGAAAGGTCGCTCCGAAGCTTTATATCACTATGTAAATCCGCATAGTTGCGTTGGTATTATCCATTTAATCTGCCAAAATTGTGAAAATACATATCATGTAAACCGCCATGTTTCTGCTATGATATTTAATATGGCTAGTGATGAATTTAATTTTAGTATAACTAGTACTGGCACTTTTTTATATGGTTTGTGTAACAGGTGCCAAACAACAAATAACAAGGAAAAAATGTATGAATAAAAGACAGTTGCTATCCTGTATGTTGGTATTTGCACTGATGTTAGGCGTTTTTACAAATATAAGCTATGCAAAGAAAGATAATAAAATTGATATTGTTGCTACTTCATTTCATGAATTTGATTGGCTTTCGCAAATTATAAAGGGTAAAGAGGATAAATTTTCACTACATTTACTACTTGATAATGGCATTGATTTGCATAGTTATCAGCCAAGTGTACAAGATGTGGCATTAATCTCTTCAGCTGATTTGTTTACTCATAATGGTGGTGTTTCAGATTCTTGGGTGTCAGATGTGGCTAGTAAATCTTTAAACCCAGATTTGGTTGTAATTAATGTTATGCAAAAACTCGGTGATAAGGTTAAGATGGAAGTTGA
>CAYJPK010000033.1:7350-21465 GCA_964372035.1 uncultured Desulfovibrionaceae bacterium
CATGACCATGATAAGCACCATGACCATGACAAACATCACGACCATGACAAACATCATGACCATGATAAGCACCATGACCATGACAAACATCATGACCATGACAAACATCATGACCATGATAAGCACCATGACCATGATAAGAAAGAGCATAATCACGGACATATCCAACACGTAAATGGTCATCCAGATGAACATATTTGGCTTTCACTTGAGAATGCTGAAGAAGTGTGTGAAATACTAACACAGGAAATTTCTAAGCTTGATCCAGCAAACAGGGCTGTATATGAAAAAAATGCTCAGCTATATATAGAAAAACTTGAAGAATTAGATGACAAATTTGAAAAAGCTATTAAAAATTCAACACAGAGAACCTTAGTTTTTGCTGACAGATTTCCTTTTCTATACCTTATGAGTGATTATGGTATAAAATATTATGCCGCATTTCAAGGTTGTTCTGCTGAAACCGAGGCAAGCTTTGAAACAGTTTCTTTTCTAACAAAAAAAGTGAATGAAAATGATGTAAATTATGTGATGATTATTGATAATGGTTTAGAAAAACTTGCGTCAACAATTATTAATAATAGCCAGAGAAAAGATGCTCAAATTTTAACGCTTAACTCTATTCAATCTATAACAAAAGAAGATATTAAAAATGGAAAAGCTTATCTTTCCATTATGGAAGATAATTTAAAAGTTTTAGAAAAAGCCTTGCAATAACTTATTTTTACATTCTGAGTTTTTAAGATTTTTAAGTTAAAGGCTCAGAATGATTTGAGAAAAATTATGGAAATAATTTGTAATAATCTTTCAGTTGGCTATAAGGGCTGTGCGCTACATTCAAACATAAATTTTATAATTCCAAGTGGCTCATATGTTTGTGTAATTGGAGAAAATGGTGTAGGCAAAAGTACACTAATTAAAACCATCTTAGGCTTACTTCCACCAATTGATGGAAGTATTGGCATGGGGCTTGGCTTAAGTTCTCTAGATATTGGCTATTTGCCACAACAGACTCAAGCCCAAAAAGATTTTCCAGCTTCTGTTTACGAAGTTGTATTATCTGGCTGTCTTAACAAAATTGGGCTTCGACCTTTTTACAATAGAGCAGAAAAACAGCTTGCAAAAGATATGCTTGAAAAATTAAATGTTTTAGAGCTTCAAAAAAAAAGCTATAGCGAGCTTTCTGGCGGGCAACAGCAACGAGTGCTTTTAGCTAGAGCCTTATGCGCAACTAATAAAGCTTTATTATTAGATGAACCAACAGCGGGTTTAGATTTAAAGAGTACAAATGAGTTTTATCAGCTAATAAAATCCTTAAACAAAGAAGGTATCACGATTATAATGATTACGCATAATTTAAACGAAGCCATTGCTGATGCTGATTATGTTTTGTGTTTAGATAACTGTGGTGTAAATTGTCTAACTATTGAAGCATATAAACAAAGGCTTGAATAATGCTTGATACACTACTAGAATACTTATCATATCCTTTTGTAATTTATGCCTTTATTGTAGGTGTCCTAATTGCTTTTTGTTCTTCACTCCTTGGGGCAACACTTGTTTTAAAACGCTTGTCATATATCGGTGACGGACTTTCACATATTGCCTTTGGCGCAATTGCAATTGCTTCTGTTTTAGATATAGCAAAGCAAGATATATTAGTTTTTCCAATAACGCTTTTTAGTGCAATAATACTTCTCAGAATAGGGCAAAATACAAAAATACATGGCGATGCAGCTATTGCTATGATGTCTGTGGGCTCACTTGCAATTGGTTATTTACTCATGAATGTTTTTTCTGTTTCAAGCAATTTAGCTGGTGATGTTTGCACGACCTTGTTTGGTTCAACTTCAATTTTAACTTTAACAAAGACTGATGTTATAACTTGCTTAATTTTATCTGTACTAGTTATTTTTATTTTTGTGATGTTTTACAATAAAATATTTTCAATTACATTTGATGAAAATTTTGCAAAAGCTACTGGAATAAAAAGTGATTTATACAATTTAATCATTGCAGTAACAATAGCTGCCGTTATTGTTGTCGCAATGAATTTAGTTGGCTCTTTACTGATTAGTGCGCTTGTGGTTTTTCCTGCTTTATCTTCTATGCGAGTTTTTAATAACTTTAAAGCTGTGATTATTTCCTCCTCGATTATTTCGATAAATTGTGCATTTTTTGGAATTATTATTTCAATTCTCTATGGTACTCCTGTTGGTAGTACAATTGTTGCCATGAATATTTTAATCTTTGCGTTATTTAGCTTAATTGCTTTAAGAAAGAGAGTCTGAAGTTGATTTTGCATAAGTGTTTAGCTATATTTATTTTAATGCTTGCACTAAGTGCATGTTTGAATGAAGATGCAAAATCAAGTCGAGAACTAAAAGAAGAAGCTTCAAATGTTGATTATGATTTCACAAAATTAAGCGCAACAATGGTGTATGGACAAGTTTTTGATATAATGAATAATCCAGAAAAATACGTGGGAAAGAAATTTAAAATTAAAGGTAGATATGAGAGCGAATACATCAAGGCTCTTGCGCAAGAATTTAAATATATTGTGATTGAAGATGCTTTAGCTTGTTGTGAAAAAGGTATAGAAATAAAATTTTTAAATAGTAATGAGACTCCAGAGCTTTCTTCATCTCTAACTATAGAGGGTATTTTTACCCAAGAAAATAAAAACTCTCACGATACAAGTCCGTATAATAGATACCTCATAGAAGTATATAATAAGTATTAAATTTTATATGAAAAAAGACCCTAGAATCTTTGTAGAAAATAGGGTCTTTTTTTGCTTTAAGTATTTTATAAATACAATAATCTATTAGCCTACACACCAATTTTTAGTTGTGCAATAAAAAATATTGTTCTGCTTGATAACTCAGCAAGCAAAAAGCAAAGTACACCAAGTGATAATACTGCAGAAGACTGGCTCATTTTTTTTGGTAAAATTGAAATAAGTCCAATTGCAATAAAGAGTACTTGTAGAGTTATATGATAAAGAGATGAACTAAAAATCTCAGGAACATTTAATACAGTTTCATTAATTAGAACTGGTATCCAGCCAAGCTTTGCTCCAAGTGATAAAATAGCACCAAGCACAACAGAACAAACCGCCATATTTCTATAATATCCCTGCTCTATATTTTTACCTAATAGTAAAGCAAAGGCACCACCAAGCAAAAATGCTGTTCCAAAGAAAGCTATAAGTGTACCAACATTTGACCAAAAAGGCATTGAAGCAACAGAGGCATAAACTTGTGAAATTACAAATACTAAAATCATGCCCATAACTGCAGTTAGCTTAGCTAAAATATTGTTAAGCTTGATTATCTGCAAAAAAACTAAGCCTGTAAAAATGCCTACTGCCAAAATTTCACGACTAAGCCAGGAATGACCGATTTGCGTAATTGTATAAAAAGCATTAAATGGATTTTGCAAGTGTAGTGTTGATACAATTCCCGCAAGTGACATGATAATAAAAATTGAAATCCACATTTTTTTTGCAATTTGCATTTCATTATAACTATTTGCAATACTCGCAAAAATTGCAGTTCCAGCTCCAAATTGTGCAAGTACTGTAAAGACAATTAAAGTCCAATCATAATATAAAGTAGAAAGATTTGATGTTGATGCTAACATTATGCTTCCTCCTTATTTGCAAACTCAACCTCGTTACTACCAGCTGGTTTTGCACTATTATGTGGTTTGATGCTTAAATTTGGCTTTGTCATATCTTTGCTTGGAAGCGGTGCTATATTAGCCATACCATGTTCAGCTAAAATTTCTTCACGAGAACCATATTTTAAAGCTCTAGCAGGGCAAGCCTCAACACAGGCTGGAGATTTGCCTTCTGCAAGGTAATCGCTACAGAAATTACATTTTGTCATATGTTTCTTTTCTTTATCAACAATAGGGCTTGTATACGGGCAGTTCCACCTGCAATATCCACATCCAACACATCTGTCAGAATCAATAGCTACAACACCATTTTCACCCTTTGCGCAAGCTCCAGTAGGGCAGGCATTCACACAAGCAGGTTCATCACAGTGGTTACAAGATATTGAAATATAATATGTAAACACATTTTGATCCCAAACATCTTTTGAGGTTTCAATCCACTGCCCACCGCTAGCCTCAATGACCTTTCTCCAGTTTACACCTAAAGGTTGATTATGCTTATCTTTGCACGCAATCATACAAGCCTTACAGCCCATACAGATTGATGAATCCATGAAAAAAGCTAAATTCTTCATTTTAATCTCCTTAGGCTTTGCGAACTTCAACAAGGTTAGTGTGTTGCGGGTTGCCTTTAGCAATCATTGTAGGTCGGTAGAAAGTTAGAGTATTTGTACAACCACCTTTATCCACACCATCTTTATCTGGCTTATACCATGCACCTTGTGGCATTGATATAACTCCAGGCATAATACGAGGAGTCACTTTTACTGAAATTTCAACCTTACCACGGTCATTGTAGACAATTGCTTTTTCACCATGTTTTAAGCCACGCTTACTTGCATCAATTGGGTTAATCCATAAGGTTTGCGGTAACACTTCTAAAAGCCAGTCACAAGAAGCATAAGTTGAGTGTGTACGACCTTTGTAGTGGTGACCAATCATTTGAAGAGGAAATTTTTCACGAGTTTTCGTATCTTGGAAACCCTCATAAGTTGCAATATATTGACCAGTTGGATAAATTACTTCACCTAAAAGCTCACCCTTGCCACGTACTTTTGCCATTGTTGCAAGCTGTTCAGAATAAAGCTCAATTTTACCTGATGGAGTGCTAAGCGGATTTGCAACAGGGTCAAGCCTAAAAGCTTGGGTTTTAATAGGTAAATCACGAGATTTTTCTTGTCGCCACACATGCTTTTTACGTGCTTGTGCTAAAGTTGGCGGAAGTGACGGCATAAGTTTTCTACAAACGGTTTGATAGTTATGCTCTAGCCAGCCTTCACGATCTCGACCCTCTGTAAATTTATCCTCAATACCAAATCTCTTTGCAAGGTCAGTGCATACATCATAAATATCACGTGATTCAAAGTATGGATCAGCACTTCCTGAAAATACGTAATAATCAATGTCTAAGCCATATGATGCACCATAAATATCTGTATTTTCAAAATAAGCGCAAGATGGTAAAACAATATCTGCAAACTGCACACTCGCTGTATTAAATGCGTCCATAACAACAATCATTTCACATTTAGATTCGTCAGATAAAACTTTTTTAGTGTAATTAATATCTGCATTTTGATTGATTATTGCGTTACCAGCATAACTCCATACAAATTTAATATCAGCAGGAAAGACATCAACACCAGTTACGCCATCTTGTGCAGCAGTAAGTGTATGACCTCTTTCAATAGCATTTAACCATTGGAATATTGGAAATTGTGCTTTAACAGGGTTTGTGCCCATTGGAAGGCGTGGAACAGAAATAGGGAAATAAGCATCTCTATCACCGTTATTGCCACCACGTATACCAACATTGCCAGTAATAACAGCAAGTGAAGCAACAGCCATAGTTGTAAGCTCGCCAGCAACTTGACGCTGTAAGCCCCAGCCTTGAGTTATGTAGGCTGGCTTTGCTTGACCAATTTCACGTGCAAGTTGAAGGATTTTTAGAGCTGAAATGCCTGTAATTTTTTCTGCCCACTGTGGCGTTTTTGGAGTTTTATCGTAGCCTGTGCCAAGAATATAATCCGAATATGAAGAGTTTTGTTCTGCACTTTCAGGCATTTGGCTAGCGTCAAAACCTTGGACATATTGCCTTACAAAGTCCATATCCACCATGTTTTCTTTCATAAGCACATATGCAATTGCTGATGCAAGAGCAGCATCAGTTCCAGGGCGAATAGGTATCCACTCATCAGCAACAGTAACGCAAGTTTCGCTAAAGCGAGGATCAATTACAATAATTTTTGCGCCAGATTTCTTTTTAGCTTGTAAAAGTTCATACTGTTGACCACCACCACTCATACTGTTTTCAACACAGTTAAGACCAAAGAAAACAGCAAGTTTTGTATGTTGAATGTCAGTAATAGCATTGCCACTATAGCCACCCATACCATACATATAGCGCATAGCATATTGATTTTGGGAAGAGCTGTAATCGCCAGTTGGAAAGGTAAATCCTCCTAGCATATTCATAAGTCTAAAAAATGATTCTCTGCGAAGAAGTGCTCCACTTTGCACACCTGAAGAATAGTGGGTATAAATAGATTCATTACCGTATTTTTCAATACACTCTTTTAACTTGCTTGCTATTGTATCAAGAGCTTCGTCCCAAGTAATCCTTTCAAATTTACCTTCACCTCTTTTGCCAACTCTTTTTAATGGATATTTCAAACGATTTTCAGAGTATGCATAGCGACGAAGTGAGCGACCACGAGGGCAAGCTCGAACTTGGAAAACACCTGAGTCCCAATTATCTTTAACAAGATTATCCGTTTCAATACGGATAACTTTGCCTTTTTCAGTGTAACACTTTAAAACACATGCACTACCACAGTTATTGCTACAAACTGAGTAGAAAAAATCCTTGTTATAAGGGGCATAAGGTGGTTTTGCATGGGCTCTTCCAACAAGAAAACTTGCTAAAGTACTGCCAAAAGCTCCAAGTGTACAACTTGCGGCAGTAATCTTTAGAAATTGTCTACGACTTGGTTTTTGCATAAAATTCTCCAAGTTATTAAAAAATCACAAAATAAAAAACTATAACAAGCTATATCAAATATAATAAGTATTAATAGTAAAAAAAGCAAGATAAAAAGCATGAAATAGCATCTAACTTGGCTTGTGTATTATATAATTGTATTTTTATTTTAAATATAATTCTGAATTATCAAATGCTTAATTATATAATCTTATTTAAAATTAAACAAAAAGAACTTGTGTTTTTTATTACTCAAGTATAATCTAACCATATAATGATTAAAGCTTTTGTTTAAAGGATATGCAAATCTTAGTTTAAGCGTGGTGTCTAATGAAGTTTTTCTTACAGCTTGCTTTAATAGTAATTCTTTTATTTCAAGCTCAAATAATCAAAGCAAATAATGCTACGCTACTTATGGCGGCTGGTACAACAATTGTCGATACTGGCTTATTAGATAGTTTAGTAAGCAAATTCAAAAAAGATACAAATTACAGATTGCTATATAGTTCTGTTGGTTCAAACGAAGCCTTGGTAATGGGTGAAAATGGTGATGTTTCTCTTGTTTTTACGCATGCAAAAAAATACGAAGAAAATTTTATTAAAAAGGGCTTTGGGCTTAAAAGAATTCCTGTAATGTATAATCATTTCATAATTGTAGGTCCTAGTGGTATTGTTAAAAATTCAAATGATACTAGAAAAATATTTACTGAAATTTATGAAAAAAATCTTCCTTTTATATCTCGTGGTGATAACTCCGGTACTCATGAAATGGAAAAGAAAATTTGGCAAAAACTTAAAATTGACCCTACAAAAAATCCTAATTACCTAGAGTCAGGAAATGGCATGGGTGCAACTCTCATTATTGCTAATGAAAAAAAAGCTTACACGCTAATAGATAAAGGAACATGGCTTAAATTTTCTAAAAATTCTGATATTTTAATGGAGCTAGCCATAATATCAGAAAATTATAGCTTAAAGAATGAATATAGTATTATTGCTGTAAACCCTAAAAAATACCCACAAACTAATATAGATGTGGCAAATTCTTTTATTGATTGGATTATTTCTGATAAAACTCAAAAGATGATCGGAGAATTTGGACGCAAAAAATATGGACAGGCTCTTTATATTCCAAATGCCGATAAGTAAATGGTTTTATTTATGAAATTATAATAGCTAATTACAATGCTAACTTGTGGAACAAAATATGGAAGCAACAATTGCATATATTGAATTATTTTTTGCAAATTCAGGTGCCTTACATGCAATTTATGTAAGCCTTATTCTTGCTGTTTGTTCGACAATAATTTCCACTATTTTAGGTGTAAATTTAGGCTTATGGCTCGAAAGAAGTGAGTTTGTTGGCAAAAAAAATATTATCAGGATTTTAAGAACTTTAATGGGGGTACCACCTGTTGTAATTGGCTTAATTGTGTATTTGCTTATTATGCGTCGTGGTCCGCTCGGTAATTTTAACTTGTTATTTACAGTTCATGGAATGATATTTGCGCAGTGCCTCATAATTATTCCTATAATTACAGGTCTTATACACAGTTGTGCAGAAAAGCAAGCGTCATCAATAAGGTTTTTTGCAAGTTGTATAGGAGCAAATAAAAACCAAACAAAATCTTTAATACGCAGTGAGCTTAGTAAGGAAATATACTTTGCAGCTGTGGTTGGTTTTGGGCGCTCTTTAAGTGAAGTTGGTGCTGTTATGCTCGTTGGTGGAAATATAAAAATGCACACAAGGACAATGACAACCACAATTTCAATGTTACAAAGCCAAGGAGTTTTTACAGAAGGTATTATGCTTGGTCTTATACTACTAGTAATTTCTTTCATTCTTCAACTAGTTGCAGATTATTTACGAAAGGAGAACCAAGAGCTTGATAATTACTAACCTCACAAAGCAAATTGGTGAACTCCACGTGTTTATCAAAGAATTAAAGCTTGAACCTGGTAAAGTGCATGGCTTATTTGGCAGTAATGGTTGTGGTAAATCTACTTTAGCTAAAATGTTAATATCTGCTATGTCCTGTGATAGTGGATTTATCGACTATGAAGGGCTAACTAAGCAAGATATAACGCTAATGCCACAACGTCCATATTTATTGCAAAGAAGCGTTTACGATAATATTATTTATCCTTTGCAAATTCGCAATATGAAAATAGATGAAGCAGAAATTGATAATTATCTAAATCTTACTAGGCTTATTAATAAAAAATATCAGTATGCACGTATACTTTCAAGCGGTGAACAGCAAAAAATTTCTTTTATTCGGTCAATAATCTTTAAGCCTAAGTTTGTCATTATAGATGAAACACTTTCAAACCTTGATATTGATAGTTTAAAGCTTTTTATAAACTTAATACTTGAATTGCAAAATATTAATAAAATTACATGGTTAATTATAAGCCACCAGCTAAACCATCTAGAAAAACTGTGTGAGAAAGTACACTATATGCAAAAAGGTGAAATCATTGCTTCAGGAACGCTAAAATCAGTCTTAAATGCTGTAGACTGTATTGAAGCTCCTTACTACATATAAAATTAAAGTAATACCTTAGGAGATATTATGGAATTTAATCACTTTGATGAAAATGGTAATGCTATCATGGTTGATATTAGTGATAAAAAAGTCAGCTCACGAGAGGCAGTTGCAAAGGGTTCTATTAAAGTGAATAAAGATGTTTTTATGTCTATAGTAAATAAAACAGCTAAAAAGGGTGATGTGCTAAATGTTGCTAGAGTCGCTGGAATTATGGCAGTTAAAAAGACAGCAGAACTTATTCCCATGTGTCATAGTTTATTAATTACAAAAGCTAGTATTGATTTTGAACTTGACGAACAAAACTTAACTATTAATGCAATATGTACTGTAAAGACTGACGGCAAAACGGGTGTTGAGATGGAGGCTTTACAAGGAGTTAGTACGAGCTTACTCACGATATATGATATGTGCAAAGCACTTGATACAGCTATGCTAATTAAAGATATTTATGTTTACAAAAAATCTGGTGGCAGAAGAGGCACAATTTTAAATGAAAGATAAATTTGGACGCAAAATAGAGTATATGCGTATTTCAATTACTGATAGGTGTAATTTAAGATGCAAGTACTGTATGCCTAACGGATTTCAAGATATTTCACATAATGAAATTTTGACTTATGAGGAAATTTTGAAAATCTGTTCGTACGCCGTAAAGCTTGGAATAACAAAGTTTAAAATAACTGGTGGTGAGCCTTTAATGCGCAAAGATTGCGTTGATTTTATTAAAAACTTAAAGAAAATGCAAAAGGTTGAACAAGTCACCTTAACAACAAATGGTATTTTACTTGAAAATTACCTCTATGATTTAAAGTCCTTAGGCATAGACGGAATCAATATAAGCCTTGATAGTTGTGATAAAGAGCAATATTTAAAAATTACAGGTTTTGATGGTGTAGATATAGTATTAAGTGCTATTAAGAAAAGCGTTGAAATTGGTATTAAAACAAAAATTAATTGTGTGCCGTTAAAGGGGTATAATGATGATAATATTCCTATGCTTATTGAACTAGCACGAGAGTTAGAGCTTGATGTACGCTTTATTGAAATTATGCCAATTGGCAATGTTAAATATTTTGCGAGTATAAATGTTTCACAAATAAAAGAAAATATATATAAGAAATATCAAAATGTGCTGCAAGTTACTGAAAATAGAGGTAATGGGCCAGCAAGTTATTTACGCATTGCAGATTTTAAGGGGTGTATTGGCTTTATTGATTCCATTCATAATAAATTTTGCGCAAGTTGTAACCGTGTTCGTTTAAGTTCTAATGGATTTTTAAAAGCTTGTTTATATTATGATACTGACATTAATCTTAAGGAACTCTTAAGAAGTAATAAAGAAAGTCTAATACTAGATGTATTTAGAGATGCTTTGTTAAATAAAAACAAAGAACATCACTTTGGTGAAAGTTTACCGGAAAGAGATTGTAATCTCATGACTCAAATAGGAGGATAATATGGGTACTATAAAGGCTATCTGTATTTGCGAAGAAAAAGGAGTGCAAAAACAAAGAGTTGAGAGTGCGATATTTATAAAGGATTTCGGGATAGAAAATGATGCTCATGCTGGAAAATGGCATAGGCAGATTAGTCTTATTTCAGCAGATAAAATACAAACTTTTAAGGACTCGGGTGCAAAAGTTGTTGATGGTTCTTTTGGTGAAAATTTAATTGTTGAGGGCTTTGATTTTAGAAACTTAGAAATTGGTACAAGGTTTAAGTGTAATGATGTTATTTTAGAAATGACGCAAATAGGTAAAGAGTGTCATAATCATTGTGCTATTCATGAGGCTATGGGTGATTGCATTATGCCACGAGAGGGTGTTTTTGCACGTGTTATTTCTGGAGGAACTATTAAAACTGGTGACAGCATGCAAATGCTTGAAGTTCATAAGACTTATAAAGTTGCAGTTATTACCTTGAGTGACAAGGGTGCAAGGGGTGAGCGAGTTGACGAAAGCGGTCCACTTATTCGTGAAATAATTGAGAAAGATGATTATTTAGTTATTAGTCGGCACTTAGTTTCAGATGATAAAGAGGAGCTCGAACTACTGCTTAAAAAACTTAGTGATGAAATTAGAGTTGACTTAATTCTAACAACAGGTGGAACTGGCTTTGCAATAAGGGATAATGCGCCAGAGGCAACACTTGCTGTGGCTGATAAAAATGTACCTGGAATTGCAGAGGCAATGCGTGCTTACTCCTTAACAATCACTACACGAGCTATGTTAAGTCGAGCCGTTAGTGTAATTAGAAAAAATACGCTTATTGTAAATTTACCAGGTAGCCCAAAAGCTGTAAAGGAAAACCTTGAATATATTTTGCCTGCACTTAGGCATGGTCTTGATATTTTAATTGGCAATGCATCTGAGTGTGCAGTAAAAATTAAATAATATTGAGGTCTTACTATGATAAATAAAATAAATGGAGTAATTTTAGCAGGCGGTTTATCTTCACGCTTTGGAAGTTGTAAAACAAAATTACGAGTTTATGAAATTGATGTTTTAAGGCAAAATTATGATTTACTATTAAAATATTGCGATAAAGTTGTTGTTTCTTGCAAAGCTGATTCAGATATAAGTGACTATCCATGTATTTATGATGATTCGCCAATTCATGCACCAATTTTTGGTATTTGTTCAGCGTTAGAGTATTTTAAGTCAGCTGTTTTGGTATTATCATGTGACTTACCCTTTATGAATGATTCAACAATTAAAAAATTGATAGAACAGCGTAATATTATTGTAAAAAACGATAAAAAAAATATGACAACTTTTTGCAATAGTGATAATCAATTTATTGAGTCTTTAGTTGCAATTTATGAATATAAATCTATCGGTATTTTGATGCAGGCAATTGAAAACAAAGAATATTCTTTACATAAAATTTTTTCTAAAAAACTACGGCATGATATAATTAAAGATATGGAAAAGCCTTTTTTTAATATTAATTATAAACAAGATTTAGAAAGGGCTAAGGAGCTAGCAATATTAGAAAAAGCTTGACATTTTGCATAATTATTTACATTATCATACTAGTTAAAAACTAACTAAAGTCTACTTTCTTTTTTCATTTCAAATTTACTATTATTTTTTATTGTTTCAAACATTTTTGCAAGGATAAAAATATGAATATAGGTGCCTATACTTTTCAAGAATTTAAACAGCTTGCTGAAAATTTTCATGGTTTTGCTGCACCAGGTCTTTTAGTTGGTGGCTATATGGTTGAAAAGGCGAAATCCTTAATGCCAGATGGCGTTCTCTTTGAGGCAGTTGTTGAAACAGCAAAATGCTTGCCAGATGCTGTTCAGCTTTTAACTCTATGTTCGACCGGCAATATGCGGGTAAAAATAGTTGATATTGGTAGGTATGCCGTATCATTAGGTGATAAGCATACCGGTGAGGGTGTGCGTGTTAGTATTGATCCAGAAAAGCTTGAAAGATATGAGGAAATTTATTCTTGGTTCTTTAAGAAAAAAGCTAAAAAAGATCAAGATATTGAACTACTTGAAAGACAAATAGAAGAAGCTGCAGACACGATTTTAAAGGTGGAATACGTAACGGTTAAAAAAGCCTTTATTGGTCACGGTCATATGGATAAAATCGGAATTTGTCCTTTGTGTAATGAAGCATACCCTTTGGTTGATGGTCCTATTTGTCGTGGCTGTCAAGGTGAATCGCCATTTTTTATAAACACTAAACAACAAAATAAGACTGAAACAATAAAAGACACTGAAAGTACCGATAGTTATCTTACTAAAATTCCAGCAAATGTTAAAATAGTTCCAGTTGAAGATGCAGTTGATAAGATTGCAGTTCATGATATGACTAGAATTGAGCCTGGAGTATTTAAAGGTCCTGAATTTGTGGCAGGACAAAGAATTTCTGTTGGCGATGTTTGTAGGTTGCAACAAATGGGGCGTTTTCATGTTGCGACGCTAGATGAAAATATTGTTAGCAATATTGACTCTAGTTTTAATGAGCTTATCCATGAAAATGTTGTTGCTGAAAACTTTGCAAAGCGCATGGCTGGCAAAAATGTTGAATATAATTCACCACCTAAAGAGGGAAAAATTGATTTTGCATCAAGCTGTGATGGAGTACTTTGTGTTGACTATAAAAGGCTAGAGCAGTTTAATCTTATTCCAGAGGTGGTTTGTGCGACACATCAAGATGGTATGCTATTAAAAAAGGGAACTCGCTTTGCTGGAACTCGTGCTATTCCATTGTTTTTACCGGCTAAACATTATCAGCAAGCCCTTGGATTGCTTGCAGATAAAGCCTTATTTAATATTATGCCACTTCGTAAAGCTAAAGTTGGAATTTTAGTGACAGGAACTGAAGTTTTTCAAGGTATTATTGAAGATAAATTCATTCCAATTATTACTGGAAAAATTGAAAGCTTAAACTCTATCGTCATTGCAAGCCGTATTGTTCCAGATGATAAAGAAATGATGACAAGGGCAATTGAAGAATTTAGAATAGCTGGAGTTGATTTGCTTATCACTACTGGCGGTCTTTCTGTTGACCCAGATGATGTTACGCAAAGCGTATTAATTTCAGCTGGCATGACAAATGTTTTATATGGTGCTCCTGTCATACCTGGTGCAATGAGTTTGCTTGGCGAAATTCAAGCAAAAGATGATTATAAGTCACTGCAAATTATTGGTGTTCCTGCTTGTGCCCTATATAGCAAAACTACCTTTTTTGATGTTATTTTGCCTAAAGTATTAGCTAATTGCGAGATTACTAGAGCAGATTTGGCACGAATGGGCGAGGGTGGTTATTGCATGTCTTGCGAAGAGTGTACTTGGCCAAAATGTTTTTTCTGTAAATAGTGCTGAGTATTGGTGATTATTGGAAAGGAATTTACTAATTTTTATTAGCAAAAAAATGCTTT
>CAYJPK010000034.1:0-20886 GCA_964372035.1 uncultured Desulfovibrionaceae bacterium
TTTTTTTTATTACAACATGTTAACATGTTTTTCATCATCGACTATATAAAGAGCTTATTTTACGCATATTATAAATAGATTGCTGTTATTTGTTAGCAATTTTTAATTTATTTAAAAAATATGTTGACACTATGTAATGATTAGGGTATTTTTTTGAAAAAAATATACAATCTTATGATAGATTGAATTAAGTATATATTAGTTGTTTTTATTGCTATATAATGACCGTTTTTTCATTAATACTAAAAAAACCAGCTTAAATTATTTTATTAACAAGTAAACATAATAAAGTATGAACTCTTTTTAAGTCCCATTCCGTTTTTTATGGTTCTTATAAAGTTGACTCACATAATTATTGATTATGTGTTCATGTTTTGTCGTGTTTACTTTTTTTTTACTTTTATGAAGTATTCTTTGAAGAGGTGTGTAAATGGCAGATTTAGTGTTAGCAAGACCAGTTTCAGGGCAAGTTCAAAACTTATTACCAGGTCAAGATGATCGTATTATTTTTGATTTTCCAGTTGTAGATGCGCTTTTAGAAAAAGTTGATGACAGCTTAGTACTTAGTTTTGATGATGGGGCTAAAATTGTTTTAGAAAACTTTTATGGTGTCTATAACAGTGAAATCATGCCAGAGTTTGTTGTTGATGGGCAAGTAGTTGCAGGAGAAGCCTTCTTTACTGCTTTTGGTGAAGATTTGATGCCTGCTGCTGGTCCTGCGACAGGTAGTCCAAGTAGTGGAGATTTTAACATCTGGAGTGAATCTGGTGTATTAAATGGTGTTGGCAACTCTTTAGAAGGTCTTACTCTCAGCAATACGCAAGGTGAGCAAGCTGGCGAGTTGCGTAGCTTTGACCTTGCTGGTGCTCCAACTATTGCTAGTATAAGCCTTGATTCTGCAATTACAATTGATGGAGTAAGCTCTGCTTTTGCTGTCGAAGCTGGCGCTGGTCGTACAGCTGATGGTGGCTTAGCTACTAACGATCCTAACCTTGCTTACAATGGTGTTTTAGCTTCTTCTGGTCAAATCAATGCTAGCGACCCTGAAGGTACTGGCTTAACTTATAGTGTTAATACTAATGCCGGAAGCTACGGTACTTTTACTGTTGATAGTACTGGTGGTTTTACCTTTAATTTATATGATGCAACTAACCCTAATTATAGTGCTGTAGATTCTTTAACTCATGGTCAAATTGTTCAAGATAGTTTTATAGTTACTGTAACTGATGGATCTGGACTTTCTTCTGATATTACTATTACATTCGCAGTTATTGGTACAAATGATTTGCCTGTTATTACTATTAGCGCAGATGCTGGTCAAGACACTATAATTACTGAAGATGTTGCAAGCGACCAAACTGTTAATGGTACAATTTCTGTTACAGATGCTGACGCTGACGGTGCGACTCAAACAATTACTGTTGAAATTAATGGTGCAACAACAACTTTAGTTAGTGGTTCGCCAACTATTCTTTTTGGAAAATTTGGTAATTTAGTTATAAATGCTGATAATAGCTTTATTTATACTGCAAATTCAAGTGCAACTCAAGCTCTTGGTGCTAATGAAACTGATACAGATGTTTTCACAATTACAGCAACAGATGCTTGGGGTGCAAATGCTTCACAGACATTAACTGTAACAATTAACGGTGCTAATGATGCACCAGTTGTTGATTTTTCTGAGACTGTATTTAATCTTGTAGAAGCAGGCGTTGCTAATGGTGGCAATATTGCTGTTGCTGGCACACTCAGTGCAAGCGCAGTTGTTACTGCTAGTGATGCTGATGCTAGTGACACACCTCAATTTAGCCTTTCTGGTGCAAGTGAAACAAATGGCGTTTACACAATAACTAATTCTCATGGTACATTTACTTTAGATGCAAATGGTAATTATAATTTTGTTTTAGCTGACAATGCAACAGTTAATAGCATGGTATCAGGACAAGCCGAAAGCTTTACATTTACAATTACAGTGACTTCTGGAACTGATGTTGTAAATCAAAATGTTACAGTTAATATTACAGGTACAAATGATATTCCTACTCTTTCTATTGATCTTGATGCTGGTCAAGATACTGTAATTACTGAAGATGTTGCAAATGATCAAAGTGTTAGCGGTTTACTTTCAATTGCTGATGTTGATGCTGATGGTGCTACTCAAACTATTACTATTGAAATTAATGGTGTAACTACAACTTTAATTAGTGGTGCTCCAACTTTTATATTTGGTAAATATGGTAATCTAGTTATAAATCCTGATAATAGCTTTACTTACACAGCAAACTCAAGTGCAACTCAAGGTCTTGGTGCTAATGACAGTGATACTGATATTTTCACTATTACAACAACTGATGCTTGGGGTGCAAATGCTTCACAGACATTAACTGTAACAATTAATGGTGCAAATGATGCTCCAGTTATTGAAAGCACAACAACTCTTGATGTGCGTGAAGCTGGTGTTGGTGTAGGTGTAAGTGCGCCAAATGCAAGTGATGCTGGAAGTCCTGAATCATTAGTTGGTCAAGTTAAAGTATCTGATATTGATGGTGATACTAGCTTTACATTTAACATTACCGGTAGCGTTCAAGATGCTTCACAGACTGGTTTTGATGTTAAGGTTGCAGGTCTTTACGGCGATTTATATCTTAATAGCAATACAGGCGAATATAAATATATTATCGACCAAGTTAAAGCGAATGGTTTAGCTGAAGGTGAGTTAAAAGAAGATAAATTTGCAATAACTGCAAATGACGGAATTGATGCAAGTACACCATTTGATATTACAGTAAATGTAACTGGTACGAATGATGTTCCTAGCCTTTCTTTTGCAACCCCAGATGAGTTGAAAGAAGATACAACTCTTTCTATCTCTGGAACTGTTCAAGGCTTTGATGCTGATAATGGTTCTACTTATGAATACTTTGTTAGCAAAGAAAGTAAATTTGAAAAATTAAATGGTGCTGACAATATAAATGCTAGTGATGATGACAAGTCTTTATTCCAAAAAAATGGTAAAACGAATATCGATAAGCTTGATGAAGATGGTGATGGTATTAGCACTGCAAAAGGTGAGTACGGCACATTAGAAATCAACACTGCAACTGGTGATTACACTTATACTTTAACTAAAAACGATAAGAATAAAGTTCAAAAACTTTCTGAAGGTGAAGATGTAACTGAAACCTTCTATGTATATGTGCGTGATGAACATGGTGCATGGAAAGCTGAGCCAATTAATATTGTGATTGAAGGTACTAACGACGCACCTAAACTTTCATATAGCTTTGATAGTGGTTCTAATAAGCGTGTGACAGAAGATTCAAGTGATTTAACTGCAACAGGCACATGGAAAGTTAAAGATATTGATAATGACGGACATATTCAAACTATTACAGCTACAAATGGTAATGGTTCTATCAATACTGTTAATACTGATGCTGCTGAAACTATCACAGTTGAAGGCACATATGGCAATCTTTACTTATATGAAGACGGCACATTTAAATATGAACTTGGTGTAACCCAAGCTCAAATAGATGCTGTTGATGCCTTAGATGAAACTCAAACTGGTAAAAATGCACCAAAAGACGAATTTAATGTTACAACAACTGATGCTCATGGTGCAAGTGATACAACTACATTTACCTTTAGAGTTAATGGTGCTAATGACGCACCTGTTATTGAAAGTGTAACAGCTCTTGAGGTTCAAGAAGCAGGCGTTGGCGATGGTGATATTAATAGTGTTTCGCAAGATCCTAATGCTCCTTTTGCAGGTACAGAATCTGATACTGGCAAAGTGGTTGTTTCTGATGTTGACGATACTACCCATACATTTAACATTACCGGTAGCGTTCAAGATGCTTCACAGACTGGTTTTGATGTTAAGGTTGCAGGTCTTTACGGCGATTTATATCTTAATAGCAATACAGGCGAATATAAATATATTATCGACCAAGTTAAAGCGAATGGTTTAGCTGAAGGTCAAACAGAACTTGATACATTCAGTGTAATTGCGAAAGATGACGGTGGTGCACAAAGCGCACCTGCTACTATTACAGTAAATGTTAAAGGTACTAATGATTTACCTGAAGTTGTTACAGCTGATACTAGCTTAAATGTGCGTGACCTTGGCGTTGGCTCAAGCTTATTTGGTAAAGAATATCATAATGCAATTGACGCAGGTAAGCTTGCTGCAACAGGTCAAATTACAGCTAAAGATGTTGACGGTGATGATATTCACTTTGAACTCGATGGAGTTAAGGCAAATTCAGGAACAATTAGCATTCTTGGTAAAGAATTTAGCTATGATTTTTCGATGGATAGCATAAATGGCTATGGTCAAATTTTCTTAGATTCTACAACAGGCAAATATGCTTTTGTGCTTAATCCTTTAAATGATGAAATCAATGCATTACCTGAAGGTGCTTTTTTAGACCCTGCACCAAGTTTTACAATTAAAGTAGTTGATGAAAATGGTGCATATGTTACCCAAGAAGTTACTGTTAATATTCAGGGTACTAACGATAAACCAAGCTTAAAGCTTACTGATATTGCTGTAACTGACGATGGCAGCCCTGAGATTCTTGGAGCAATCACTGCTAGTGCGACTGCGCAAGGTTCTGACGTAGATACTGGTGATAGCTTAACTTACTTTGTGGGTGAACCAAGTAAGTATGGATTTGATCTTGAAGTTAATAATTTATCATCAAGCCTTGGTCAGACTTTTACTGGTAAATATGGTACAATTACTATTGATGCTAACGGTAACTATACTTATACACTTGATAAAGATAATGTAGATGTTCAAAAACTTGATGATGGTGAAAGTACAAGTGAAAACTTCACTATATACGTGAAAGATGCTAAAGGTGCTTGGACTTCCGAGGAAGTTAAAGTTACAATTAACGGTGCAAATGATGCTCCAGTTATTGAAAGCACAACAATTCTTGAAGTTCGCGAAGAGGGTGTTGGCATTGAAAATATGCCTAATGCTTATGATGCTGGAACTCCAGAGTCATTAGTTGGTCAAGTTCAAGTATCTGATATTGACGGTGATACTGACTTTACATTTGCTATTAATGGTAGCGTTAAAGATGCTTCACAAACTGGCTTTGATGTTAAGATTGAAGGCTTGTATGGTGATTTATACCTTAACACTGATAGTGGTGAATATAAGTATATTATTGACCAAGACAAAGCTGATTTTTTAAATGAAGACGAAGTAAGACAAGATAAATTTGAAATCACTGCAAATGATGGTGATGATACAAGCAAACCATTTGATATTACAGTAAATGTTACTGGTACAAACGACAAGCCAAGCTTAAGCGTAAAGGATTTAGAAGTAACAGAAGACGGCGCACGTAATGAGCCAAATCTTGAGATTGCAAGTGCAACTGCGGTTGGTTCTGATGCTGATATTGATAGTGATAATACTGACGGTAACAAGGGCGAAATTCTTACTTATAGCGTTGATTACGCTCGCCCAGAGTTAACAATTATTCAAGAAATTGGCAAAGGTCTTATGGCAATTGGTGTTGCTTTTGATAGTGATAAACTTGATACACTTGCTAATTTAACTGAAGCTGCTTACGAAGAATTTGCGAGCCTTAATAATACTGATACTGAAGTTTATGGCTTATATGGTAAAATGGTTATTAATGCTGATACTGGCGTTTACACCTACGAATTATATGACCAAGCAGAAGCAGAAGCTTTAGGTGCTGTGACTGAGGCAGCATACTGGGCATTAAAATATCGTGATGATGGACAAGATGCTCTTAATGAAAATTTCACAATTACAGTAAAAGACGATTTAGGTGCATGGAATTCTGAAAATGTAACTGTTAAAGTTTATGGTTCAAATGATAAACCTGTTATTGAACTTGCAAACGATATGATAGTTCAAGAAGCTGGCGTTGGTATTGTTGTTGGTACTGATAATTTTGAAAATATGGTTGACCTTGGCAAGGCAGTTGCTGGTGGTCAGATTTTAGCTGTTGATGATATTAATGATATGCTTGGCAACTTTACTTTTGATGTTAGTGGCTTAGCTGCTGATGCTTGGAAAGAAGTTGCATCTGATAGCAAACTTTTTGACATTGCACTTGAAAATGATTTCGGTACACTTTATTTAAATAGCAAAACAGGAACTTATTCCTTTGTGCTTGATAATGATAGTGATGCTGTTCAGTCTTTAAATGAGGGTGATGAAAAAGTATTTAAATTTAACTTCACTGTAAATGATGGTGATATTACTAGCGATGCTAAAGAAATCAGCCTTACAATTGAGGGCACAAATGATAAACCTACACTTGAAGTACAAGACTTAAAAGTAGTTGAAGGTTTTATTAATTCTGCATCAAAGACTGCTATTGGTTCTGATGTTGATGAAGGTGAAACAGAAACATTAACTTATAGTGTTGATTATGCTCGTCCAGAACTTATTGCAGTGCAAGAAATCGGTAAAGTGCTTACTGTACTTGGTGTTAATTTTGACCAAGCTAAGCTTGATAAAATTTCAAACATCACTGAAGAAGCTTATGAAGCTTTTGCTAATCTTCCAAGTACAGCAACTGAAGTTTATGGCTTATACGGCAAAATGGTGATTAATGCTGATACTGGCGTTTACACTTATGAATTATATGACCAAGCAGAAGCTGAAAGTTTAGGCACAGTGACTGAAGCCGCTTACTGGGCACTTCAAATGCGTGATGATGGTGATGCAGCTATCACTGAGAATTTCACAATCACAGTTAAAGATGTAAATGGTGCATGGAATTCTGAAAATGTATCAGTTGCGGTTGAGGGTGGCAATGATGCTCCTGTAATTCATTATGGCACAAACTTAACTGTTCAAGAATCAGGTGTTGGCATTATTGTTGATGAAAATAATATTGAGAACATGGTTGATTTAGGCAAAGCATTTGCAGTTGGTCAACTAGTTGCAACTGACATTGATCTTGAGAAGTTCACTTATAATATTGAGGGTGCAAATGTAAGCAATGTTGCAGGCGAGATTGCACTTCCTGAGGGCTTAGACAAATTATTAAGCGGTTCTGATGTACTTGAATCTGTTAAAGATATGTTAGAATTTAATTACACAAGCTCACTTGAAAATGAATATGGTACCTTATACTTAAATGGTAACACCGGTACATATATTTTTGTGCTTGATAATAATAAGCCAGCAACTCAAGCTTTAAATGAGGGTGAAGACATTGTTCTTGACTTTAAGTTTAATGCTAATGATGGCACTGCTAATAGTGAAGCCTTTGAAATTACAGTAACTGTTGAGGGTACAAACGATAAACCAGAATTAACAGTTTCAGATAATAATTTATCAATTAATGAAAACTTAGGCGAAACAGCTAATAGCGTACATGGCACATATGGCGCAACTGATGTTGATGCAGCTGGTACTTTAGGTGATGAACTTACATATAGTGTTGGCATTACTCGCCCTGAACTTGGTAATGAAACATTGAAAACAATTTTTGATTCACTTGCAAGTGCTATCAACTTACCAAATGGTGCAGAGCTTGATGGTGTGCGTGATGCTATTGCAAAGGTTTATGAAACTTTAGCTGATGCTCCTGATGGTGGAAAACTTGGTGAACTTGAAAACATTAAATACGGTGATGTTTCAGCTGATGGCTTAACTGTATATGGCTTATACGGTAAAATGGTGCTTGATACTGATGAAAACGGCGAATTACTTGGTACTTACACTTATTCACTTTACACATGGGACGAAGCAAAGGGTAGCATTGATACCTTAGCTGCTTACCTTGCAATGCAACACCGTGATGATAAAGAAGCTTTACCTACTGAAAACTTTACAATCTATGTTAAAGATGAAAATGGCGCATGGGATTATGAAAATGTAACCATAACTGTTAATGGTGTTAACGATGCTCCAACAATTAAAATTGATGAAGATTCTGATTTTGATGTTGTTGAAGCTGGCGTTGGTGGTTCTGTTCTTGGTGGTTTAGTTGATGATGCTATTGATAGTATGCTAGGCGACATTTTCGACCCACTTGAAACTACTTTAGGTCTTGCTGGAGTTGATGATAGCTTTATTACAGATTTAAGAGCTGATCTGAAAGATGCTCTAGTAAGTGATTTACAAAATGCAAATGATTATTCACCTAACTTTACAAACCCTGGTGAACCTGTTGCAAGCGGCAAGCTTGAAGTGAGTGATGATGATGGAATGCCATTTATTAAAGTTGGTAGCGATTTAGATTTAGGTGAATTTAGCTTTGAATTATCATTTGATTTAGCACTTATTGGTAAGCTAATGGATCTTGGTATATCTCTTGAGGGTGCTACAAAACTCGTTGAACTCTTTACAGATTCTGATAGTTTAATTGGACAATTAATTTCAGGTAATCTTGATATTAGCAATATTGGCGAAATTATAAGTGAAGTTCCGGGACTTTTTGAAGAGTTAGGTTCAATCGTGACTGATTCAGTTAACCTTGAAGCACTTTTAGATCTTATGAAGTCTTTCATCGTTCAAACTGTAGAGGGTAAATATGGTACGCTTGTAATGAACCAAGATGGTAGCTACACTTACACCTTACATGATGGCTCTAATGAACTTAATAATGGTGAAGAAGCATCTGAAAGCTTTAATATTCAAGCTTATGATAAATTTGGTCAGTTAACAGAACAAGAAATTACTTTTGATGTTGTTGGCACTAATGATAAGCCTGTATTTAAAGAAGAAATGACAAGTGTTAGCCTTGGCGAAGGCGAAGCAAGCATTAGTGGTTTTGCTGATGCAAGTGATGTTGATGCTGGTGGTAGTCTTGGTGATAAACTTAGCTACTACGTTGGTGAAGAGACAAAAGCAATGACACTTGATGAATGGATTGAAGAAAATGCACAAAAGATTGCTGCTTCGCTAGATGAAGCTATAGATGCAAGTACTCAAGATAAAATTGATGCGTTAAATGAAGAGCTTGAAGATCTTAAAGAACAAAGAGCCGAAGATTTAAAATCAGAGATTGCAAAAGTTGAAAATCTTGAAAAACAAATTGAAGAGCAAAATGATATTATAACATCATCTCAAAGTATTATTGATACAAACCAAGAACTTTTAGCTACTGGCGGTGCGTTGTCAGCTGATAAGCTTGCAAGAGATGCTGAAAGAGCGACTTTGGTTGCAGGATATAACAAGGAAATTGCAGATTTACAAGATGAGAAAGATGGCTATGACTGGTGGCAGTTCGGAAAAATTGATGCTGTAAATGATAAAATCGATGCTGTAAATGCAAAAATCGATGCTCTTGATTCAACATTAGATGCAAAATATCCTGAATTGGCAACTCAAGAAAAAGCGGCTGAACAAGCAATTGAAAATGCTGAAAGTGCAATTGCTGCTGCTGAAAAAGAGCTTAGTGGCACAATTATTCCATGGGCTTTGGGATTGAATGCACAACTTCTTGCTGCTCAAGCTGAACTTACAGCAGCAGAACTTGGTCATGAACTAACAGCAGATATTTTAGCTAAGCAAGCAGAGATAATAGTCTATGAAGGATTGCTTGACTCTTTAACTGGTGGTACTGAAGAAGAAACTATTGAAAAGCTTAAACAACTTCTTAGTGAAGCTTATGAAGGTGGCATAACTCAAGACATTTCTAAAGAACTCGGTATGCCTAGTGATGTAACACAAGGTGTTGAAAACGGCTTTGACATTATGAAAGGTGAATACGGTACCCTTAAAATTAATGTTGAAACAGGTGAATACACTTATACGCTTTACACCGAAGCTGAAAATGCTGAAGATAAAAAAATTCAGATTTTAGGTGAGGGACAAGAGCTTAAAGAAAGCTTCACTCTTTATGTTAAAGATGAAAATGATGCATGGGATTCAAAAGAACTAACTGTTACTATTAATGCTGATAATGTAAATCTTACATTAAATGATCTTATTGATGAAAATGGTATAGTTGATGGTGCTGATGTTGATACTTTATTCTTAACAGGTGTTGCTCAAAATAACGAATACGCTTTTGATGGTTCATGGTCTAACTTTACTATTGATGGTGTGGCAGCAGAATTTAAGAACTTTGAAGAACTTGAATTTGGTGCCGAAGATGATACTCTTGACTTTAGTAAGTTTACAGATGGTGTAATTGTTGATGCTGGAGCAGGCAACGATGTAATAACTGCTAGTGATTTTGGTGTTAATACACTTGTTGGCGGTGATGGTGATGATGTCTTAATTGCTGGCAAGGGTACTGATTACTTAACTGGTGGTGCTGGTTCTGATACTTTCGTATGGAATGCAGAAGACTTAGACCAAGGCACTGATTTTATCACAGACTTAGATTTAGCAAATGATAAAATTCAGCTTAATAATCTTGGTTTAACAGCTGAACAAATGGCAAATAATGATATTATTAAGATTGAGGTTGATGAACAAAACTCAACAGCGACTATCAATGTTTTTGCTGATGGTAATGGTGTAACTTTACAACAATCGCAGCAAACAATTCAAGTTGATATTGCAAATCAAAATGGTACTGATGATGAGTTACAAGCGCAAATCAGAAACATTATTGTTGCATCTTAATTGCTTATATGCTGTTTAGTTTTCTAAACTAAATTGTTAAAGCTACAAAACGAAAAAAGACTGTCAAATTTTGGCAGTCTTTTTTGTTGTGGCTTAGCCACTTTTGTTTTGACTTTGTGCGTAAAATTACGATAATACTTCAATAGTAAGGCTATCGCTTTGACCCAAGTCATCAACCACTAAAATATTATGTTTGCCTGCTTTCATTTTCCATAAAAGTGTATCATTAGGGTTAACACTTCCTATAAATTCATCATTAACAAACCAAAAAAGCATTTTTGCATGAGCAGTTGTTGAGGCATTTAAAGTTAATTTACTATTTGCACCAATATGATAAGTTATTCCAGCTTTTGGATTTTGAATCATAATTGTATTTTGTTCATTTTCAAAATTATCACATTCATTTAAAAATTCAGGAGCTAAAGGTTTATGTAGTCCTGCTTGTGAAAATAATTGATATAATTCTGATGGCCAAAATTCCCAAATAACTT
This sequence comes from uncultured Desulfovibrionaceae bacterium, assembly GCA_964372035.1. GTDB lineage: Bacteria > Desulfobacterota > Desulfovibrionia > Desulfovibrionales > Desulfovibrionaceae > CAYJPK01. The sequence continues at coordinate 11,080 of CAYJPK010000034.1, forward strand.
CCTTGGCATTTTCAGTTTTTTCACAAAGCCTAAGCCCGCTAGCTTCATCAATCCAAATTTTGCGATATACTCCAGAGTTTTTAATTGGTGAACGACCTGGAATAAACCAAGTGGCCACCTTTTCTTTGCAAAGTTCTGTTTGCACATCACCTGTATCACGGCAGGTATCAATTTGAATTAAATTTGTTTTTTTGTATTTTTCAGCTAAAATATCTTTTAGTTTATAGCTATACTCAAGCTCATTTGCAATTTGTTTATAAAGTGGAGTTGCAACCCTGTTTCCAATTAACATAGAATTTGAGCTATTATCAAAATTACCAAGCCAAACTGCCAGAACATATTCGCCAACTATGCCAATTGCCCATGCATCACGAAAACCATTTGATGTTCCGGTTTTATAGCGAAATGGTAATTTGCTTTGATTTGTATAATTTGCATAGCCAACGTATTTTTGCTTGTTTTCCTCAAGCATATAAAGGGTTGCAAGTCCTGCTTCTTTTGAAATAAGAGGTATAAGTTCATTAGCTTGTGTGTCTTTTATAAATTTTAATTCTTGCCAAATTCCACCATTTGCAAGGCTAGCATAAAGTCCAACTAATTCACGCATACTAAGCTCAGCACCACCAAGCACAAGGCTTAAACCATAATGATTAGCAGCATGATTAAGCTTAACATTTGCCTTTTTAAGGCTAGCATAGAGATTTGGTTCAAGCTTTGAGGCAAGCCAAATTGCTGGCAGATTGCGACTAAGGCGAAGGGCTTCATGGGCTGGGAGAGGTCCTTGAAATTGCTTGTCAAAATTTTCTGGATTATATTCAGCAAAGCTCTTTGGTGAATCCATAAGCATAGTTTGAGGGTGAATAATGCCTTGATCCATTGCTAGTGCGTAGATTAGTGGCTTTAGGGTAGAGCCAGGTGAACGCTTTGCTCGTGTTCCGTCAACTTGTCCATGAATATTTTCTGCATTAAAATCTGCTGAACCAACTAAAGCTCTAACTTCCATACTAGGAAAGTGTAAAAGCATAGCAGCCGCATTATTTATACCATAAAAATGATTAAACATCACAAATTCTTTAATATTTCTTTCAAGCAAATCTTGAGCTTTTTTATCAATGCTTGTGACGATACTTCTTTTATTAGAATGTTTAAGATCTTGTAGAATTTCAGTTGTTAAATGCGGTGCATTAAGTGGCAAATCTTTTGTAGTAAAAATTCTAAGTGGCGGCGCTTTTGTGCTTACCATATCATTTTTATAAGTTTCATTCCATTTTTCATGCAGAATATTTCTAGCTTTTTCTAAGTTCTCATGAAAAGCGAGCTTGCCTTTATCTAAACTCTTAAAGGCTCGAGAGCGAGGATTTTGAGGTACAAGGCTAAGTGCAATTGCTTGGCTTTTACTTAAATTTTGAATAGGAGTTTGGAAATAAATCCTTGATGCAGCACTGATTCCTTCAATATTTCCGCCATAAGGCGCAAGATTAAAATAGGCCTCAAGTACCTCCTCATGCCCATAATGCGCTACAAGCTGAAGAGCTATAAGCATTTGTCGTAATTTACCAAAAACTGTGTTTGTTATAAGTTTATAGCGCAGTCTTGCAAGTTGCATTGCAATAGTTGATGCGCCAATTCGTCTTGTGCCAAAAAAGCTATTTTTAATTGCTCGTAAAACTGAAACAGGATTAACTCCAAGGTGGGAATAAAAATACTTATCCTCATATAATAAAGCTGCATTTTGAACATGTATGGGAATTTCGCTTAATGTGACACGTAGGCGAAATTTTTCATCATTTGTCAAAGCTAGGCGCAAAAGCTTTTCATCTCTATCTAATATGATAGGTGAAAAATCAATATTTTCCCAAAGAGGTTTTGGTGGTGGAACAAGTAAAACATAAAGAGCAAGAATAAGGCTAAAAATAACACAAGTTGTGCCAGTAACTATGCTTATGATTTTTAGTTTCTTTCTCATGATATTTATTTGTGGTTTTCCCGCAAAATTAAAAATGCCAGAAAACCACATGTTTAAAGTTATAATTTAACTTATAAAAGTTTATGGAGCAAGAACCTTTACTTTTGAGCTAGTAGTCCTACTTTGTAAGTTTCTATCAAATAAACCTTCTGCATAAGCACTAGGAAGGCTATAAGTACCCTTGTTAATGGCTCTTAGATGATATGTAATTCTTAATTCATTTTTCGTTACATCGGCATAAGCAATTACACGATCTTCTTCACGATATAAACTTAAATTCCAATCAGCCTTTGTATCGTCCTTATGATTTAATACAAGCTCAAAGCCACCAGGTAAAAGGTCAACCATAACAACAGGTCGCTTGTTATTATCTAAAAGATTTAAAGCAATATCAACTCTAAGTACATCACCTTGATTAATAGAGCCATTAAATATTTCACCCTTTGTAATATTTGTTAAGGTACGAGTTAATTTTAAGCCATTAGCGACTGCATCTTTTGCGGGAACTGTATCATAGCCATATTCTTGGATTTGGGCAAATATTTTTGGCCCCTTAGGTATTTTTACACTAAAGCGAGTACAGTTTGGAGCATCAAGCAAAAATAAATTATTAAAGCTCTCTGCAAAACTATCTTCTTCACTTGCAGAATTACTATAACTCGTACATGCAATCTCAATACCCTCAAGCGACTTATCATTATTCGCACTTGCTTTTAAGATTTCAATTAAGCCACGTGCTGTCATCGCTGCGCCAAGTGTTGCATGAGTTTTGTTTAGTCCTGCCATGAAGCTGTCTTGTAAAAATGGAATTGCCTGTTTAAATTCGCTTGGGAATTCTTTAGCAAGAACAACGCTATGTAAGCCATATTGTGCTAAAAGGTCAAACATATCACTTCCACTAGTCCATGAATTAGGCGCATCACCCTTAACTTTTGCAAGGTTTCTTTTTGCATCTTCTACCATAAAGATTGCTTGATAAGCACCTGCCATTAAAGTATTTGCAATGTCGCTTTTAATTTCATTTTTCTTAATGTAGTTTTCACACATTTCAAGCTGAGTAGTTACTACATAACCAGCTCTTGCAAGCACCCATGCAGCATACGCATTTGCCCGAAGTTCATTAATATTTGTTGGATATCTATTAGTATATTGCGACAAATAATTAAATAATTGTGACATCATACCAATAGGAGTATTTAAGCCTGCATCTTTTAAAGCTAAGAGATAATCGGCGGCATAAGCACTTAGGAATAAATCCATATTAAATCTATCAGTCCATAAACTAACACCTTGATAAGGATTAAAAGCCGAAATTAAAGCGCCATTAGCTTTGTCCACATTCTTTTCTAAGCTTTTTTCATCTAGAGCAGAAATACTATCAATAGCTTCCATATATAACGGGGTTTCTTTAAGTTCAACTAGTGCAAATGCCTTACTAATGATTTGTTCAACGCAATTATGTTGATAGTTTTGTAAATAACTAAGACTAGCATTTAGTAGTGGAACTGGAATATATGATAAAGTTAATGAAGTTTGCGCATCATATGGTAATAATTTTCTACTAAGATTAATTGCTGTTGGTTGACTTAAACTCAAGCTTCTCTGAGTGTTACGAGCAAGTGAAGCAGGGCGCACACTAATATAAGCATCTCGTTCAACAATATTACCAGCATCGTCTTTTGTACTAAACTTAATGGTTGCGCTACCAGGAGTTTTACCAACGGACACATTAAACGGTAGTAGCTTTTCTTCTTTGGCTTTAAGGCTAACTGTTTGCGCTAAGTTGGTTATATTCAGTGCCTTTGTTTGGCTTTCATCAGCAATCTTCGCACTTATTGATAAATTAATTTCCTTATCAGTTGTATTTGTAATTGCAAGTCCTGCTTCAAAGTTATCACCTAGAGCAACAGCACTTGGTAATTGCGGTGTAAGCACTTGATCACCTTTAACAAATACATTATTACTTGTGCTTCCGACTTCTTTTTCAGTTTGTGCAATTGCAATAATTCGCACATTACCATTATAATAGCTTGGAACTTTAATTTCTAAATCAAGCCCATCACTTGGAATATCAACAACACCGCTCCACCAAGTTAACGGCGCTTCATTATTGCGTTTAAACGGATTTTGGAAAGTGCCTAAAAGAGCTGCAAAAGCATCAAGTTCACCAGCTCCACCACCAAAGGCAGATAGACGTTTCATTATTTTTTCACTTGTAGGCATTGTGAGATCAAAAAGCTGAGCTGTTCTGACTTCAAGCGCACGGTCAAGTAGTAAATAATCTAAAGGTTTTGGAGTCTTATAAACTGATAATTGCAAAATACCTTCATCAACAGCATAAACTATGGCTTTTGTAGGCTTTTTAGCAGTATTTACAACTTTAAATTGCAAGTTTTTGCCAGGTAAAACTTCTTTTGGTGCTGAAATTTCAAGAGCTACATTTCGTGAATCAACATTTACATCAATAGAAGACATTGCAAAGCCCTGAGATTGTAGGAAAATTTCCTCTGATTTTGGGCTACGTCCCATAAGAACTTGAACATAGCCACGACCAGTAAAATCACTTGGAATATCAAGCTCATGCATACTATTACCTTGACTAACTTCAACCCATTTATATGAAACAACACTGTCACGCTCTAAGCTTATAAGTGCAACTCCTTGATAAGGTGCAGTCACCATTATCTTTGCTGTATCACCTCCATTATAGCTTTTTTTGTCAGTTTTAATATGTAATTTAGCTGGTGGTAATTGTTCATTTGATAAAAGAGCAGGGCGCAAATCATCGTTTCCAACAATGCTATATGGAATACGAGCAAGCACTAAGCCGTTTTCTTTAGATTCTTTAATCGTTAATAAAAACTCACCGACTTCGCTTGTTGGTAACTCATAAGATAAATTGCCATTTAGACTTTGCTCTTGTTTTGAAACTTCTTTGTCAATCACGGTTTGAGCATAAGTATATCTACCTTGAGAGTCAGTTACAAGTGAAGTAACTGGTTGACGTTTTGATAATGAGAACACTAAGTTACCAGCATCATAAGGCTTTAAATCATGACTGATTGCAACAAATTCAAGCTTGGCTGCATTGCCCTTAGTGATGAAATCCATATTATCAGCAAATTCACCAGGTTTATAACCTAGCATATATGGCATTGGTGATAGTAAAAAGCGTTTTTCAGTCATTACAGAGCGTCCGCCATCAGGTTCAAAACCCTCTGTAGTGATAAAGCATTGCAAAGTTCCAAAACGCCACTGGCTAAAATCAAGTGCTAATATTGCCTTACCAGATTTATCTGTGTTGACCTCTTTTAATGTTCTTGTAATTGGGTCAGAACTTCCTGAAAAAAATGGATTTGTGTCTTGGAATTTATAAGATTCATATCCCTTAAAGTTTAATCTGGCAGGATATAATCTCATATTTGATGCAACTCTTCGATTAGCTGCTGCTTGCCCAAAAAGAGTTTTTAATTCAACTTGCAAGGCTGTATTTTCAGCTTTATCTGAACTGACAAGCCAACCACCACTTGGAATTACTTGAACTTCATTTTCTTGTTGTTTTACTTCAACTAATTCACTTTTAATTTTTAAGCTATCAGGCACAAAATTTTCAACTTGAACCATTTGCGAACCGAGTACAATTCCCATAGAATTTGCATTATTAGCTGGAGTGCCAACGCTTAAGCGATATTCTCCAGTTAAGGCATTTTGTGGTATTTGCCACGTAAAACTATGAATATTTTCACCTGCACTGAATCTTTCTTGATATACCTTTCTATTAGAGCTATCAAAAATTGTTGCTATAAGAGGCATATTATGTGGCAGAGTTGTCCAGTCATTAGCACGAAGTAAAGTACCAAAATTTAAGCTTTCACCTGGTCTAAATAAACCTCTTTCAGCAAAAACAAAGGCATTTAAGGAGTTTATACTGCTTTGCTTACCTTGTTTGTCCATAAAACTAGACATATTAACATAACGAGTATAATCGTTCAATGAAAGCCACAATAAATCTTCACCACCGAACATGGATTTTTTGCGAATTACAATAGCTGTTGGTGCTTTTTCTTTTGTAAAATTAGATAAATCAGGTAAAACGGCTTTACCATCTTTGTCAGTTTTACTGCTTGTTATCATAATACCGTTTGCACCTAGTACTTGAACTTCAATTCCGCTTAATGCTTTAGTATCATTAATAGAACACACATATACTTCATGGATTTTATTTGGTAATGTTTTAACAACTAAGCCCATGTTTGAATACATAAGTAATCGTTCAAAGCTAGCAACAACTTTACCATCTTTAATCCCCTCTAAGCTTAAATTTATAAGCCCTGGCATTATTTCGCCCTTTGCATCTGCAAAAACCTTATTTGCACTTAGGCTACTAAAAATAGGATTTGTTGTATAACTTTCATTTTTATTTTGAGGATTTAAAACAATTTCACCGCTTGTTGCTGTTGAATTTGCATAAAGTGAACTTTTATCAACAATATTTTTTAAGTTATTAATGAATGGAAGAGCTAAAGAATTATCTTTAAAGCGGTACGCTGTCCATTTTATAGTATCTATATCTTCGCTAAGTATTGCAATATCGCTACCTTGCATAAGGACATTGCCGGCTTGAAGCAAGTCAATTCGAGCATTGCCTTGACTAATATATTGCACACCATCAATGCTTCTTTCAAGAGCTGTTTTTACACCCTTATCATTTGTTGGTCCAAAACCTTGCGCAACATTCCAATAAACATAATGATTTGGGCTTGTATCGAGTCTGAAACGCACAAATTCAGCATTTTCATTTGGAATTTGTACTAGTTGTGGAGTTATTTTACGTGCATTTTGCTTTATTTCTTCACTAATTCCACTTTTTGCCCAATCAGCTTTTATAATATTTTCTTCTGAGCGGTAAAGCGGTAGTTCAAGAACTGTGAGTGATTTTGCAAGTTCTTCTGGTGAAACAATCTGTGAAAATTTAAAAACAAGATGATTTTCCATTTGCAAAGATTTGTTTTGCCATTTTTCAAGATTTACATTTTTTAAGGTAAATAATGAATTTGTGCCTTGAACAGTTAACTTGTTTGTTGCATTTTCTATTGGGAAATTCCAAGTATTACCCTCTAACCAAATAGGTCTAATATCTTTAAGTGTCAAAGATACAATGCTTTTTTGTTTTGGTAAATTTAAAATTTTAGCATTAACAACGGCTCTAGTATAGTCTTCTAGCCAAATCCATTCGCTTTTTGCTAGCTCTAAGCCTGAATTTTTAGCAGCCATTATTTGAGAATTATTTTCTAATGTTTTTCTTAAATTTTCGTTAATACTTTCAGTAAAGCGTATATTAAAACTTATTGCATGTTGAGCTTTTTTAGATGGATCAATCCAAACCCTTGGATTTGCAATTTGAGCGCAACGTGGAATAGAGGTATATTTTGCAGTATTTGATGTTAATTCAACATTTTGTGGTAGCTCCAAACTACTGACATCAACTGTGTAGTTTGTTTCGCTTTTCCATGAGCTAGTAGGGTAAAAGCTTAGCTTGTTTGAGTTTGTCCATTTCCAATAACCCTCTGGCCAGTCTGCACTTTCAATGCCTTCTGCTATTGAGCCAATTTTGCCTAAGAACACATTACACTTTTCTTTCCATTTATCGCCATAAGTTTGGCGACAAAGTTTTTCATTTGCTTCAAAAGTTAAGTCAATAGAGGAATTACTCCAAATTGGCTTGTATAAAAATTTTGGAGTTAAATGAACTTTTGCAGCGTTCGCAATATTGATAGAAAACATCAATAAAAATATAAGGAAAAATAATTGTTTAAAACAATAATTTGTTTTTCTGCCAAAGTTTTTTATGGTGTTGTTAGACATGATTTGCTCCTAGTTATTTAAATAAATATAAGGAAATAAGGCCGTTTTGTAATTTTAAATACATTATGTATAAATGACAAAAAATAATGACATTTATACATAATGTACTGTGTGCACATAAAAATACTTAATCTATGTTTTATTTTGTTGTAGTAGTTTTTATATCTTTTTTTGTATTATCAGTTGGCTTTTTAGCCTCTTTGCCTATTTTATTAGAAGTTTTTTCAGTTTTTTTAGTGGTTTTGGCGTTAGAATTTTTGCTGTTATTTGTTGCTGCTTTTGCATCAGGGTAACAAGTTTTACATGGGCTTAATTTTCTATTTTTAGCTTCTGCTTCACTAATTTCAGTTACGCTTTTTGACTTAGCAATGTGCCCACAATCTTTTGCTTCATGGTATCTTTTACCTGATGGAGTAACAAAAACTCCAGCAAAAGCAATTGATGCTGAAATAAGCCAAATAGCAAGGGTAAATAAAATCTTTTTCATATCGTTCCTTCTCTATAAAATTTAAATGTTATTAATCATAATCAGCGTCATGTCTAGTATCATTGATTTTTGGAGCACGTACATCAACATATGTTGCCGCATTATTAATTACATACCAAAGCCCGTCATCAAATTCTTGAACCCAAACAGCTCTTATATTATCTGCACCACTACTTTGCAACATGACTTTTTGAAAGTCAATATCTGCTTCTACATGTGCGATATCTAATTCATAATTATCTATTGACATAGTGTAACCATTTTCTGGAGATGTGCCAATAACAAAGCTTCTAAAAATATAATGCTTAGCCGGATTATTTAGTCTTGATGTAAAAGTTCCAAAACTTGCTAGTCTGTTCCAGTTTGCAGGTTGGCGCATAATATATCTTAGCATTTTATTGGCTTCAGCACGTTTTTTAGGGTTCATATAGCTAAAAACTGCATCAAAATACATTTTTACAGCACCTTCTGGACTAGTAGCAACTTGCTGGCATCTTTGCTTAAATTCAGAATAATTAGCTGGTAGGCTATTATAATTTTCTGCCAAGGCATAAATGCTAGGTATTAAAAGCAAGTTCATACAGATAAATGTAGAAATAAGTAGTTTTTTCATAATTATTCCTATAGTATTTTAAGTTGACATCACTACCATCAACGTAAGCAAAGTCACACTTGCTCCAGCACTTATGCTTTCGCAGTGATTGCCTGCTAGCACAGTCAATGATAGTAATTTCATCTAAAATTAGTATGTTTTTGAGCTAGGGAAAGTATTAAATTTTATAAATTCCCTAGCTGATAGGTTAAAAGTTCTACATAAGCTTTACTTGCTATGCAGCATTATCTGCTGATTCACTACCTTTCTTTTGATGACCTTTCCAAATTGTAAAACCAACAGCAAGAACTGCAATAGCAAGCAAAGAAATAGCTAGAATTGGTCTAAATCGAATCCATGCAACAGCAATAATGACAAATGACCATGAAATACCAATTAATCCGCTAACAAGTCCAACGCCTAAATCAACAAGATTGCCAAGCACAGGAACATAACCTGCTAGTAAAATAATAGGACCAAAAATCATTTTAAAACCAAATAGAACAACGAGAGTTCCAACAATTCTAATCGCCCAAGTCATGAAACTATTTGAATCTTTAGCACTTTGGAATATAGCTTCTTTTGATTCTTGACTATTTGAGATTTTACTAAATTTATTGCCGTTTGATGCTATAAAAGGCTCAAAGGTATTACCATTCACTTGTGCTACCATAGAGAAATTAGCATCTTTAACATACTTGTATGTTACTCGTACATCACCAACTTGTGGGCTAGATTCACTAATACCAAAGTAGATTTTGTTATCAGTGATAGTTACAGTGTTTTGAGCAATAGCATTATTTGCCATATTGTTAACATTGATATTGTTTGTATTCATGGTGCTATTCATGTTAGCCATGTTTTGATTTGGCATATTTTGGTTATACATATTTTGAT
>CAYJPK010000035.1:0-19972 GCA_964372035.1 uncultured Desulfovibrionaceae bacterium
GAAAAAGTTATTTTCAATGTTTTTTTCATGCGACATAGCCACGCAAGCACCGCTACTTTGCAAAGCGCTAGAGGCAGAAAACAAAAAAAGACTTCCGCTTTTTAAAAACAGAAGTCTTTATTTTTTATGACTAATCAGTCATTTATATAACTAAATCTTTACCATCTTTTGCAGCTAAAATATTACGTTCAACTTGCTTTGCCGGTAAGTTTCGCTCAAGTCCTTTAACTAAAGCATCAAAGCTAAATGGCAATAAGTCTAAAGCGCAAGCAGCACCTAAAAGTGCAGAGTTACCAACTTGAGCTGTACCATATTTCACACCAATATCACGAATTGGCAAGTAATATGATTTTCCAGCAAAAGCATCAATCTTTGCTCTCATTTCTTCAGCAGTACCAAGTTTATCTTTGCCAAGAGCGACAGAAGCAGGAGCCATGATTTGTGAGCTTGAAACTACAATGCCACCTTTACGTAAATAAGGTAAGGCACGAAGTGTTTCAACTAATTCAAAACCAAGCAAGAGGTGTGATTCTGCGTGACCTAATTTAGGGCTTTGATAACCGCCAAATAAAATCGCAGATTCAACAACACCACCACGCTGTGCCATGCCGTGAATTTCACCTGCTACAGAGTCGATACCCTCATCTAAAGCAATTTTTGCTAAAAGCGTAGTTGCGGTTAAAGAACCTTGCCCGCCAACACCGCTTAGAAATACTCGAATTCTTTTATCCATAATTTTACCTATTTCTTAGATTTTGTTTTGATTGAAGGAGCAATTTGTTTGCAAACCATACAGCCTGTGCAAAGTGTTTCATCAACAGCAATATTACCATTATCACGTTTAAATGCAGGGCAAGCAAGCTCATTAAGGCAAGTTTCAAGTTCTTGATTTTGCTCTACGATTTCAGCAATAACCTTACCTTCTTTTTTAAGTGTACGTTTTGCAAATAATACACATGGCTCTTCAGCAATAATAACACGCACACCAGTTTTATCTTTCATTTCTTCAAAAGCTTTCATGGTTGCTTTTACATTATATGCCTTAACTTTTGCAATTTCAGTAACACCACAACCACGCACAACGCTTTCAATGTCGATATGTGCACAGTAGTCACCAAGAACATCAGCACGCACACCAGGGTTTGGCTGATGACCAGTCATTGCAGTAGTTCCATTATCTAAGATTACAAAAATCAAATTATGTTTATTAAATACAGCATTAACAAGACCGCTTACACCAGAGTGGAAAAAGGTAGAGTCACCAATTAAACCGATAACAGGCTTATCATTCAATGCGAAACCGCCACCAGCAGAAACTGATGAACCCATGCAGAAAAGAAAATCTGCCATACGAAGTGGTGGAACCATACCTAAGGTATAACAACCAATATCGCTTGAATAGTACGCATCATCACCAAAAACTTTACGAATTGAATAGAATACTGAACGGTGTGAGCAACCAGGGCAAAGGCTTGGTGGGCGAATTGGTAATGGCTCTTGAGCAGCAATTTCTGTTGCTTCAATGCTTTTACCAACTAACTCTAACAAGGTATCAGAAATAGTTTTTACACTATATTCACCAAAAATTGTTAAGTATTTTCCTTTACCTAAAATTTTAGTTGTAATACCCTTTGTATTAGCGAGAGCTTTTAAGTCTTTTTCAACTAACGGCTCACCCTCTTCAACAATAAGAACTGTATCACAAGACTCAATGAAAGCTTGTAATTTCTTTTCCGGAAGTGGGTAGCTAAAGCCAAGGTCAAAAACCTTAAAGCTATCTTGTAAATTATTTTCTAAAATAGCATCAGCTAAATAAGCACGGCTAATGCCTGATGCAATAACACCAATTTTAGCTGATTCATTACCTGAAATTTTATTCCATTTTGAGCTTTCAGCCATTTCTTGAACTTTAGCTAAGTTTTCAACTAAAACAACGTGTCTTTGACGTGAAACTGCAGGAACTGGCACAAAGCGCATTGGATTACGTGGAAACTCCACCTTTTCAGCTGGGCTTTCAGGTAGAGCATCAAATTCAACAATACCACGTAAATGGTTCACACGTGTTGTTGTTCTAAGCATAAAAGGTTGCTCAACTTTTCTAGATAAAAGTAAAGCTTCCTTTGTCATTTCTTTTGCTTCTTGTGCTGTTGCAGGCTCTAAACATGGAAAGCCCATAAAGCGAGCATAAGTTCTGTTGTCTTGTTCATTTTGGCTTGAGTGACAAAATGGATCATCAGCACTTAAAAGTAAATATCCACCTGGCAAACCAACATAAGCTGCTGTAAATAATGGATCTGCAGCTACGTTAACGCCAACGTGCTTCATTGTAGTCATGGTTAAAGAACCGCCAAGTGATGCACCAACACCAACTTCAACAGCTACTTTTTCATTAACTGAATATTCTAAATAAAAATTACCATTTTCCATACCGATACTACGAAAAGTATCAGGAACTTCAGATGATGGCGTTCCTGGATAGCAGGTTACAACATTAATACCTGCTTCAAGAGCACCTCTAACTATTGCTTCATTGCCAAGCAAAATGTGCTTTTCGCCTTTTGCTCCTAACAATTCATGCTTCATATTTCCCCCGATTTTATCCATATAGTATTTTAAGCTTACTACTACAAACGTTTGTAGTAATTGCCTACTTTCACTGTAATTACAATTATTTCAGTTGAAATAACTATAATACATGATTTGAATTCTATTATATTAAAAAAAACGGCAAGCATAAGTTTGCCCGCCGCTATTTTCACTAAAAACTTAACTTATTTTTTTGCTATATTTTGTAATTCTTTGATTTGAGATTTAAAATAAGCAATTTCTTGTTCTTGATAATATTTAGCTGTATTTGCTGTTTGTGCATCTAAGCTAATAATATCTTCATAAGCCTTGACAGCTTCATCATATTTTTTAGCTTCTTGAGAAGTTGTTGCAATATTTTCAAGCACTAAAGATTTCATAAGTGGCATATTGCTTGCTGCGGCTTTTGCAGTATTTAAAACTGTTAAAGCTTCGTCAAGTTTGCCTGTTTGTGTTAAAATTTCAGCTTGGTTAATTGCTGCACTAAGACCAAGTGCACTAGTATTATTTTTTGCTACTTCACCATAGTATTTGATAGCAGTATCAAATTCATTAGCTGCAAATGCACTTATTGCAATCTCTAAACTCATACCTACTTTTAAGTCTGCAGGAGCTTTCGCAAGTAAGGCTTCTAAAGCAGTAATTCTATCTTTACCGATTTTGGAAGTTAAAATTGTGCCAAGCTCTGAAATAGCTTCTTCTTTTTTATTTTCCTCGTTCCACTGATAGAAACCAGTTCCAACGATAGCTGCAATAAATATAAGAAGAATAAGAACTATTAGCTTGATATGCTTAATAATAAATTGTAAAAGTGGAGCTGCTTCAACTGCAACTTCAGACTGGATTTCATCAATTAGGGCTTCTTCACCTCTTGGTGTAGCCGGACCTTGTGGAACAATGCTCATTCATTAACTCCTAAACTAACATTAAGTCCTTTTTTTTACACTTATAATGCTAAGTTGTCAATTTAAACTTAACAAGTATTGGCTGATAATTTGTATTTTTATTACAAAAAAAGTCGGCACAAAAAGTACCGACTTTACATACATTGTTTAATCAAAATTAAAACAAATCAAATTTAATCTTTAAGTAACTCTTTTAACTTAGCTTTTAAACCATCTCTAAGTTTTTCGTCACGTAGACCAAAATAAATATTTGCACTTAAATAATCTATCCAATCACCTGCATCAAAGCGAAGTCCATTCATTTTTACTGCTATCATACCCTCTTCTTTACATAAATCATGCATTGAATCAGTAAGTTGAATTTCGCCTCCATGACCAGGCTTTGCATCTTGCAAATAATCAAATATTCTAGGTGTTAAGATGTAACGCCCAACTATAGCAAGGTTTGATGGTGCTTTACCGATTTCTGGTTTTTCAACCATATCAGTTATATCATAAATACCATCTTCGATTTCATTTCCAGCTACGATACCATATTTATTAACTTTATCTGCAGGAACTTCCATTACGCCAATAACTGATTTATTATATTTTTTTGCAATCTCTGCAAGCTGTGGTAAACCTGATTTTTCACCCTTACCACAAAACATAATATCATCGCCAACTGTGATTGCAAAAGGTTCATTACCAACAAAATCTCTCGCACACCAAATAGCATGTCCAAGCCCAAGTTGCTTTCTTTGGCGAACAGCATAAACATTTACCATTTCAGCTACTTCACGAACAACTTTAAGCATATCAGTTTTGCCTGCTTTTTCAAGCACAGCTTCAAGGCGTAAATTGTAGTCAAAGTGGTCTTCAATTACAATTTTATCTTTATTGGTAACAAAAACAACATCTTCAATACCAGCACGAACTGCTTCCTCAACAACATACTGCACTACCGGTTTATTATAAATAGGCAGCATTTCTTTTGGAATATTCTTACTAGCCGGGAGTGAACGAGTTCCCCAACCAGCAACTGGAATAACAACTTTTCTTACATTCATAACACAATCACCTTTGACCTTTAAATATCTTTAACATCTAAACATTTAAACATTTAAACCTATGCCCAAATCACTAAACCTGTTGAAATTGGTGATTCAAGCCCTTCCGTAATCGGTAATACTCTAAATCCATAAACATAACGCCCATTGCGATTTGCAACATAAGTGCCTTTAAAGGTTATAACACCGTCATCACCTGCTTTCATACGGCTTGGTGTTAAACGCACAACTTCAGGATAACCCGCAAAATCATCTCCAGCTGGAGTTGCTGGACCAATTACAAGCTGAACAAGCAATTCTTTAGTAGCCATACTACCAAGATTAATATCTATTTGGACACCTAGTGGTAAACCACAAGTTAAACTATCACCATCTATACCATCAACTCTAATATCACCAACTTTAACACTCGCAAAGCGTGAAGCTATTTCAGCATTCCACGCAGCAAGGCTTTTAATCATGGACATTTTATCTGCCATTTTTTCACTATAATTCTGAGCAGCAGGAATATAGAATTTGTGCAGATAATCACTAACCATACGATCTGAACTAAATTGTGCCGTTAAAGTTTTAATTGAATTTTTTGAGTATTCAACCCACTTTTCAGGAACAGCATAAGTGCTTGGTCTATCATAGTATAGTGGAACAACATTTTCCTCTAAAAGACTATAGAGTGATTCTGCATCTGCATAGTCATTTTGGTTTTGAGGTGGCAAGGTATCACTTAGCATTGGTCCAATTGTCCAACCATTTTTCTCGCCTTGACCTTCACACCACCACCCATCTGAAATACTTAAGTTTAATCCACCATTTACTGGAACTTTTTGACCACTTGTTCCACTAGCTTCATAAGGTCTTCTTGGGGTATTTAACCAAACATCACAGCCTTGAACTAACATGCGTGAAACAGCTAAGGTATAATCTTCAATAAAGAATATTTTACCTAAGAATCTTGGGTCTTTGCAATAAGCCATGAGTTGTTGAATAAGCTTAATACCCTCGGTATCCGCTGGGTGAGCTTTACCAGAAAACACGAAGATTACAGGGCGTTCGCTATTACCCAAAATCCTTGCTAAACGCTCTGGATCAGCAAACAACAAGGTTGCACGCTTATAAGGAGCAAATCTTCTTGCAAAGCCAATAATCAACGCTTGTGGGGATAAGCGACCAAGAATTTCCTTTTGGTTAGATCGAGGAATACCAAATTTTTGGAAATAATCAGGTAAATGATTTTCAATATATTTTAGGAGTGATACTTTCTGCTGCTGTTTTGCATTCCACAAATCAGCAGCTAATATATTATCAACTAAATTCCATTCTTTAGCCTCTGGAGTAAGTGACAGCCAGTTTTTCCCGAGCGTGCGAGTTAAGATGTCACGAACAGGAGAACCAACGTATGATGGAACGTGAATACCATTAGTAATATGGTCAATTGGAACTTCACAAACAGGAACACCTTTCCAAACAGTTTTCCACATATGGCGACTAACAACACCATGCAAACGGCTAACACCATTAGCTTTAAATGCGCTATTAAGAGCTAAAACTGTCATCTCAAATACATTTCGCTCATCACCCTTAACTTTACCAAGACGCATAAATTCATTGAAGCTCAAGCCAATTGAACTAGCATATGAGCTAAAATATTTTTCAATCAAATCACCATTAAATCTTTCATTTCCAGCATCAACAGGAGTATGTGTTGTGAAGATGGTATTCGATTTTATAAGCTCAAGTGATTCGCTAAAGCTTAGACCTTTTTCATTCATTGCAGTTTGAATACGCTCAAGAACCATAAACGCTGAGTGTCCCTCATTCATATGATATGAAGATGGAGTAATTCCAAGGCGACGAAGTGCTTTTACACCACCCATGCCAAGCAATATTTCTTGACGTAAGCGATAATCACGATCCGCCTCATAAAGGCGTGCTGTAATTTTACGGTCATCAGGTGTATTAAACGGAACATCAGTATCTAATAGGTATAATGAAATTCTACCGACCTTAACTTTCCAAATTTGAACAAATAATTGACGACCTGGTAAATCAAGCTCAATAAATACAGGAGTTCCATCTTCCTCTTGCACACGCTCAAGTGGTAAGTCATTAAAATCATTTTCAGGATATATAGGAATTTGCACTCCCTCATGATCTAATCTTTGTCTAAAATAACCATTACGGTATAACAAACCTACACCTATAAGTGGGATATTTAAATCACTCGCAGATTTTAGATGATCACCAGAAAGAACTCCTAATCCACCAGAATAAATTGTTAAAGATTCATGTAAACCATATTCTGTTGAAAAATATGCAATTGGCTTTTCCATTGATAAATCACTGCCATAGCTCTTTACTGGCTCTGCCATATAATTATCAAAATCTTCCATGACTTCTTTATATAGAGCTAAATACTCATCACTACTTGCAAGTTGGCGTAATATTTCTGGATCTGCTTCTTCAATAACACGAATTGGATTATGGTCCGTTTCAGCCCAAACAGATGGATTTAGTTGAGAGAATAGTTTCCAAGCTCCAGGTTGCCAACACCACCACAAGTTATTTGCAAGTTCACGAAGTCTAATCAAATTCGGTGGCAATTCAGCAACAGCTGTTACCAAATGAAGATTCAACGCACTTGAGTTTGAACCAGCTAAAACTCTTGTTAAAGCTTCTTTGCGACGCTCACCTGACCTGTTTGCGCCACGTTCAAGTGATCTGTTAATAGCATGCTGGTATGCTTCAATATAATGAGGGAAGAATTTCTGCCAGCAACATTCCATTGCTAAATCATAAGCAGCAACCCTCTGATTTGAAAGTTCATCATCAGTTAATGATGTAAATTTTAAGATTAAATCACGAAGTTCATTCAATGAATACTCATAGGAGTTTTGACGACGAGCAACAATGCCTACACCAGATTTGCCGGTTTGAGACATAATATCCCTTGCCCACATTCCAAAACCTGACAAGTCAGTTGTGATTGTCGGAACAGAATGAGCAATACTTTCTTCCGGTGTATAGCCCCAAGGCTCATACCATGATGGGAACACTCCTAAATCTGAACCTGTTAAAAGCTCATAATATTCTAAATCAAAAAATCCATCTTTTCCATCAAGCATTGCTGGAGTGAAAATAATATTTACATTGTTGTCTGCTTGATTTGTAAGACCATGGCGATTACATGAAGCTATAATCGGGTCATGCTCTTGATCATAAACATGGTGAGTGCTAATCCAGCCAGCACCTTGAGTTGATGGAACATTTTCACCACTAATAGCATCTTTATCAACACCAGTATGACCACCCATAACAGTGCAAAGTACTAAAATGTGCTTATCAGTTTTCTTAAGTGCTTTATCTACTTGTGCTAAAGCATCTAAGAATAAGTCAATTCCCTTATTATGAAATTCATAACGACCAGAAATAACGCAAATTTTAGTATCATCAGGCAATTTTTTACGCAAGAAAGTATTGGCTTTTGCCATTAATTTTGCTCTAAATTCATCTGCAACAGTTCTATCTTTGCTGTAATCTTTAATTACACGCATATCAAGACCATTTAAAGTTAGAACATCTGGTGTCCTACCTAAAAATGCAGTTGCTTCATCAGCAGTAATTCCGCTTACAGTTGTGAAGCAGTCTGCTTCTTTAGCAGAAACGCTTTCCATTGAACATTTTGCTGTAATATTATGCGAAGCAGCTTCTTGCACTGGAGCAATTTGTTTCATTTGGCGGTAAATATCAACACCGCTACCCGCCATAGAACGCCCAAGCATTGTAGCGTGAGTAGTGAAAACAGTTGCAATTTCAGGCGATAATCTTTTAGTCGCTAAAAGTCCAGCACCACACATCCATTCATGGAAATGCGCTACTGCTTTACCGTAGAACGGCGCAACTTGTGTATTATAAATTGCACTGATTACTTCACCACAAAGAGTTGAAAACATTACTGGCTCAATATAATCCCAGCCACCAGATAACGAATCAACACTGAATTTATTCCAAAGTTCAAATAATAATTGGTCTTGGTTATATCTATTATTAAATGAAACTAAAATAACTTTTGGACGACCTGCAATATTCCAACGTCCAAGACGACATTTAATATTGCGCACCGCTAAAGCAGTCTTTATACCGTCCCAACACGGCTCATCTGTTTCTTCAAACTCTGCATTATTTTTAAGATCTGGTCCGATTAAGTAGTAATCCTCTCCAAATGCATCAATAGCTTCGAGGATTTTACTGCTAACAACAGAATAAATACCGCCTACTTTATTGCATACTTCCCAACTCACCTCAAAAAGTGTAACGTGTGAATTTTCATATTGCATAATAGCTCCAATTAATAAACTGTTTAGGGTTATCTCAAATTACTTTTTCTTTCTACCGTTCCCATTTTCTTTGCTGGCTAATGTTAACTCAAAGTCTGATAAGATATTCATGTAATTAATATACGCATCATATGGCGAAGGATATGGATTAAATCTGCGCTTTAAATTTTTAACAAGCCACTTTGTTGACATATAATAAAAATGTTCTGAAGTCTGTAAATTACGCCAAATTTTGAGTAAATTTTTGTTATTAACTTTCTTTACTCTTGGTTCAAGTCTATAAAGTGCTTCAATAGCGTCTAGTTGTAAATCATTACCAAGCCAAGCTGACAAATCACGCTCATCATCAGTCCAAGAAATATACTGTGGTACATCAATCTTAGCAACTGAATCAACTGAGTTTGTTACTTCGCTAGGAGTCATGAAACAGAATTTTTTATCTTCTAATAAACAACGAGGTAAATCCTCCATAAATCTAAAAATTCCATTTTCCTGCCAATCATCTTCACCAAAGGTTTCATAATACATAAATAAGTTAATAACATCACCAACAACATTAGCAGAATTAGCCCAGCTTACAAACTTTTCAGCACTAAGTGGAAATTCTGGCCATTCTTTATTAGGAAAACGTAAAGCAATATCATCTGACAATGAATAATTTTTTAACAATAATTTTGTTTTCTTGCAATTATTTGGTTCATAGACAAAATTAGGACTACGCCAACCAAGAATTTGGTCAGCACCTTCTGTCAAAATTGTTGTAAAGCCCATTTCTTCTACGACAGGCGCTAAACCATTAATATATATTAATTCTGTATTGCGAAATGTAGTTGGCTTTTTGCCAAATAATTTCTCAATTTTCTTAGAGTGTTGCTCAACTTGTTCAGCAAAATCGCCAATAGAATAAATAGATGCAAGCGAGTGGTTATAAGTTTCTGCTAAAAATTCAACACAATTTGTTTTAGCTAATTCCTTAAAACTCTTAATAACTTCAGGATTATAACGCTCAAACTGATCAAGAGCTGTTCCTGATATTGAAAAACTAACTTTAAACTCACCTTTATACTCTTTAATAAGCTTTAAAAGCAAGCTGTTCATTGGTAAATAGCAACGACTTGTTGCTCTTGCTAAAGCAGAACGGTTAGCGTCATCTGCTTCATACATATGGTCTTGTCCTAAATCAAAAAAAGTATAATCACGTAATCTATAAGGCTGATGAACTTGAAAATAAAAACAAATTGCTGGCATAAAACCACCCCATCTAATATTTTAAACGTAATAAACAAAAAAACTAAACCATAAACTCTCAAATTCGCATTAAAACTATATCATACTCTCGTATATAACATTTAATTGTTTAGCCGCATTTTCCCATCTAATGCCTTTTAACTCTTCACGGCTGTTTTTTACAATTTCTGCTGATAATTTAGGATATTGCAATACAGCACAAATTTTATCTGCCATAGCTTTAACGTCCCAAAAATCAACTTTTAATGCATTTTCAACCACCTCTGAAACACCAGATTGGCGAGAAATTAAAACAGGTACGTCATAAATCATCGCTTCAAGAGGTGCAATGCCAAATGGCTCAGATACACTCGGCATAACGTATAAATCACTAAGTGCATACATTCTATCAACATCTTGCCCACGCAAAAAGCCAGTAAAGTGCATACGATTACCAATACGAAGTTGCGCAGCTCTGCGCACCATACGAGTCATCATATCTCCATTACCAGCCATAATAAATCTAACATCAGGCATCTTTTGCAGTACCATATGTGCTGCATCAATAAAATAATCTGGACCTTTTTGGAAAGTGATACGCCCCATAAAAAGCACATGTTTTTCAGTGCAGTTTTTGCGACTTTCAGAAGCTAAATTTGAGGCATATACTTGCTTTGCTTCATTTCTAGCAACAGCATTATGTACTACCTCAACTTTATTCGGATCAATACCATACTCACGAATAACTAAATTACGTGTATAGTGGCTAACTGCAACAACTTTATCAGCATCTTGCATTCCTCGTCTTTCAATTTCTGAAACTTGAGTATTAACATTTTGACCGCTTCTATCATATTCCATAGCATGAATATGCACTATTAAGGGTTTGCCTGTTAATCTTTTAATTAACATACCAGCAGGATAGGTCATCCAGTCATGAGCATGAATAACGTCAAAATCACTTTTTGCTGCTAGTGCGGCGGCTGCCTGACTATAGCGAAAAACCTCTGACATTAAATCCTTACCATAACCACCTTCAAGCTCTACCCTTGTTGAACCAGATGAAACTTCATATCTTTTTTCGACATATTCTTTATTATGCGAAAAAATTTTCATGTATTCTTCGTAAGTTTCTTCTGTTGCATATGGAAAAAGTGTACTAGAAATCATTTGAATTCTAATATTTTCGTCCCATGTTGCGTTTAGTGCTTCATCATATTCATGCATAATTTGATATGGAACATTCACACCAGAAGCCGGACGTAAATCCAAATGTGAATCCATACCCTTACTATCTCCGCTAAAACGCGGTAAAACAAATGTAATTTCTGTACCTTGATTAGCTAAAGCTTGCGTCATTCCATAACAAGCAGTACCAAGCCCTCCGCTAACATGCGGTGGAAATTCCCAACCTAACATAAAAACACGCATAACTAGACCTCAAAACTTTCTTTCTCCCAAGCTTCATAAACTTGAGGAGCTGCTTTATACATATTATAAAGTAAACGTAAACCCTCACCAACACTCCATGCTTGTGATACACAACCACTAGGATAATGTGGCGGTGAGCCATCAAAAACTTCAGAAATATTACCAAGACCAGCTCGGCAAACATGTCTTTCAAAAAGAGGTGCAACTGTATTAAGCAAATCTTTAACTGCAAATTCAGTTTCCTGCGTGCTTTTAAGAAGTGCATCACCATAAGCACCAAGCAGCCATGGCCACACTGTGCCTTGGTGATAAGCATTATCACGTGCTTCGCCATTGCCCGCATAAACACTGCAATAATTAGGATCACTAGGAGCCAAAGTTCTAAGTCCATACGGAGTTAAAAGCGTGTTTTTCACTTTTTGCACAACTTTAGCAAAATACTCTTTTTCTAAAACAGGGAACATAAGCGAAATTGCAAAAAGTTGGTTTGGTCGCAAAGATTTATCAACAAAATCCTCACGCCACACATCAGCTAAGTATTCTTCATCTTCAAGCCAAAATCTTTCTTTAAAAACTTTACGAATGTGAGCTAGTTCTTCATCATTATATAATGGCTTTGTTCTGCTTTTTTTAGCTAAATAATTTTCATAAGCTATTGCATTATACCAAAGTGCATTAATATCAACTGGGTACCCATAACGAGGAGTTACAGGTTTACCATTAACATTAGCGTCCATCCAAGTTAACTGAGTATTAATATCACCAGCATGCAAAAGCCCATCTGTATCAACATACACAGTATCTAGCTTACCTGCTCTAAAGCTTGAGATAATATTTTTAATAATTTGGCGGAAATTATCCTTGATAAAGGTTTCATATTTTCCACTAAGCTGAAGTTGCTGAACTGCAAAAACGTACCACAAAGAGGCATCAACTGAATTATAAGCATGGTTAACACCGTCGGAATTAAACATATTTGGTATAATTCCGTCTTTAGCATTTTGACCCATTTCTAATAAGGTATCAATTCCATCTTGAGTTCGCCCAGCATAAAAAGTTAAACCAGGTAGTGCAATTCCAGTATCTCTACCCCAAGCATCAAACCAGTGATAGCCAGCTAGAACTTCTCTTTGCCCATGCGCATTTTCAATTAAAAAGCTCTCACCTTTTTCACCTAAATGACACATAATATCAGATTTATTTGGCATTGCAGCAACAACGCTTGCTTTGCGCTTAACTCTGCGCTCAATCTCATTTGCCCATAGTTCATGCAAATCTTCCTTAATTTCTTCAGTTGAAGCTGAAACTATAAAAGGAATACTTTGTGAAACATCAAACTCAAAACCACCAGGAACAAACAAATCTTCAGAATAATCAAAGCCTCTGTCTTGCTCCATGACGTACTCAACCTTTTCGCACCAATAGTTTTCAGGCATAAATTTATAATTAGCGCCTGCACTTTGCATAAATAAGCTTGGCATTCCATCATAAGGCGCAACAGAAAATCCATTATCAATACGATTAACATATTCATTTAGAGCATCATTTTTCGTTGTTAACTTATGAAATCCCCTAAATGCAACTAGTGGTTTTACTAAAAACTTAAGCGGTAATGGTGAAGTATCTTCTGTTTGAAATAAATAGCGAACAAGCGTGATACGTCTTTTATAAATCATTAAAACTTCACGCTTGATTGTCAAATCACCAATACGATAATAGAACACAGGCCACTTAGCACTAAGCATCTTCGACATATTTTTATGTCCACGTGGATAGTAGACAAAAGGGTGCTTGCGGCATGATAAAAAGAAATCTTTCCTGCCCCCTATAAGGGACTCATCTAAACTAGATAAAAGAACATGTCTACCGCTTGGTTTACTCAAATTTGCAACAAGTAAACCATGGTACTTTCGCGTATTACAACAAGGTATAGTGCTAGAGGCATAATCGCCTAGCCCATTTGTTTCGACCCATTCCTTGCGTAGCGATTCTCTTAGGTTTTGACATGCAGGTTTATCAAAAAAACACGTTTTCATATCCTGCTCCTTGATTATTTAAACCCAAAAAACCCAAAAATCTGTTAATACTTATAGCGGAAAACCCAATGGTTTGTCACGCTTTTTTTTTAAAAAATTTAAAAAAAATTAAAAATTTCAGAAAAATACGATAAATTTGATAACAAAAATCTTGTAAGTTCTCTTAACTAAAGGCTGTTTTTTTTTGCTTTTGTTTATTTATAAAAAAAACTATTAAAAATCATTATCTATAATTCAAACAAAAAAACGTGCAAATATTTTTACTTTAGACTATGCAAAACTAGCCTTTATAAATTTCAGTTCAAATTCTATTACTTTACATTTTTGTTACATTTTTATTTTATCATGTAATAATAGCATGTTAACATCATAATTTTTTTTAAAAACAATTGGCACGCATATTGCTATACCTTTACTACCTTCCTTTTTAATGTTATAACCTTTCCTCCTAGCGACCCAGAAGAATTTGGGTCGCTTTTGGTTGTAAAGTAATACATTGCTATAATTAACTATTTTTAATAAATTAAAATATATTTAGGAGTTATTTGATGAGTACTTGCCCTTGTTGTTCAGGCTTAGAGTTTGAAAAATGTTGTAAAAATTATATTGATGGCACTGAGTATGCCCCTACTGCTGAAAAATTAATGCGTGCACGTTATGCTGCACACAGTCTTGGAATGTATGACTATTTGCAAACTTCCAGCACACCACAAGCTAATGAAGAAGTAAATTGGGACGAGCTTAAAACTTGGTCATCATCTGTTGACTGGGTTGGTCTTGAAATTTTAGGTACTGAAAAAGGTACTGAAAACGATACAAGCGGCATGGTGCATTTTGTTGCACATTTTACTCACCAAGGTATGCCACAAGAACACCGTGAAATCAGCTTCTTTAGCAAAGATGATGCTGGACACTGGCTTTATGTTGATGGTGAAATGGAACGTCAAGAACCAGTTCGCCGTGAAAATCCAAAAGTAGGACGCAATGACCCTTGCACTTGTGGTAGTGGTAAAAAATTCAAAAAATGTTGCGGTTAATTTTTTAAGCGAATAGTTCTTACTATAGCTCATAAAAGGCTATGTTTTACAGATTTATACTATTTAAATTTGTATAGCATAGCTTTTTTTATGGCTTGTATTTTAATAAAAAAAACACTATACTAAAATGTAGTTTATTTTTTATTAACACTTTTTTTGAGGAGGTTTTAGTTGTGAAACAGCTTGAAATACTTGAACATTTAAATCATGAAATTAAACAACTAAAAAGCTCAAAACTATATGCTACAAATCAAGAACTAGCTAATTTTGCCGATAATTTTGAAGTATTTTATAACAACCACTACGATTATCAACAAATCTGCGATCATCTCTATGATGGCATTCATATTGCTGATGGAGAGGGCAAAGTTCTTTATATAAATGAAGCCTATACAAGAACAACTGGAATTGAACCAAATGAAATTGTTGGAAGAAAAGTGCAAGACATTGAGCGTGAAGGAATCCTATATAAGGGATCAGTAACCGATAGTGTATTAAAAACAAAAAAACGTGTTAATGCTGTAGCAAAAATTTTGAAAATCAATAAAGATGTTTTAATTACCGGTACACCAATTTTTGATGAGCATGATAATTTGCAATTAGTAGTATGCAATACACGTGACTTTTCCGAATTAAAACAAATGGAAGAACGCCTCAGCCTTATGGCAAAAGAACAGGAAAAAGCTAATGAAGAACTTGCATATTTAAGGCATCAACAACAAGGTGAAGGCAAGCTTGTATTTCGTAGTCAGGCTATGCAAGAAGTTATGCAAAGCATTGCTACAGTTTCTAAGACTAATGTCAATATATTAATTACAGGTGAATCAGGAACAGGAAAAGAGTTGGTAGCTAATGAAATTTATCAGCAAGGTGCTAGAAACACTAAACCATTTATTAAAGTTAATTGTGCTGCTATCCCAAACGAATTACTAGAATCTGAGCTGTTTGGCTATGAACAAGGGGCTTTTACTGGTGCAAGGCAAAAAGGCAAGATGGGCATGTTTGAACTTGCAGATAAGGGCGTTATTTTACTTGATGAAATTGGTGACATGCCACTTCAACTTCAAACAAAGCTTTTACGAGTTATTCAGCAAAGAGAAATTGTTAAAATTGGAAGTACAAACCCAATTCCACTTGATATTCAAATAATAGCCTCAACTAATAAGGATTTATCAGAAGAAGTTCAAATTGGTAATTTTAGAGAAGATTTATTTTATCGCTTAAATGTTTTTCCTATTGTTTTAAAACCATTGAAAGAGCGCAAAGAAGATATTTTACAATTAACTGAAATTTTCAGTAAAAGGTTTGGTAAAAAGTATGGCAAGAGCATAACAATTACTAATGATGCAAAAGATGTCATTGTAAACTATTCTTGGCCAGGTAATATCAGAGAGCTTGAAAACACACTAGAACGTGTTATAATTATTAGCAATTCAAATATTATTACTAAACTAAATATCTGTGCTACTCTTAATATTAATGAAAGCGCTACTAATAGCCAAGTAGATAAAACACTAAAACAACAAATTGAAATATTTGAAAAAAATATTATAAATGAAACTTTAGAAAAAACGGGTTCGATTAGAAAAGCTGCTAAGATTTTAGGTGTTGACCACTCTACCCTATCAAAAAAACTCAAAAATTATAAATGCTGTACTTGATTGCTGTTGAAATTTGTCACCACATGGTGATTTTTTTCACCATGCATGATATATTTTTAACTATATTTAAGGCATATAAAATTTTAATTCAATAAGTCATAAAGAATAAAGCCTCAACTATATTAAATGCTAAATTTTTATAATTCATCTGCTCCTTCAATTTTCTTATTTAAAAAAACATGGTGATTTTATTCACCACCACTCTACATTTCCTTCAACAATATTAATGTAACATACTAATATAATAACATAAAAAAGTATGGCATATTAATTGCTTTTTTATAAAAACTGCAAAATCAATAATTTGCAAGCATATTTTAAGGAGTAGTTAGTATGAAAAAAACGATTATTACAGTTGCAACAACTGGTGCCTGGCCAAAAAAAGAAAACAACCCTAATGTTCCAATGACACCGCAAGAAATTGCTAACGAGGTCTACGATTCATGGAAAGCTGGTGCTGCTATTGCCCACTTACACATGCGTGATGATAATGGCAATGGCACAATGGACGTTAATAAGTTTCGTGAAACAGTAACTCTTTTGCGTGAACAGCACCCTGATTGCGATATTGTTATTAATATGACGACCTCAGGTGATTTAAATGCTACTGATGAAACTCGCCAACTACACTTAAATGAGCTACGTCCTGAAATGGCATCATACGATTGTGGTTCAATGAACTGGATGCATTCAGGCTTATTTTTAAATCCTCCTAAATTTTTGGAAGAACTTGGCACCAACATGCAAGAGTGGGGCGTGAAACCTGAAATCGAAGCTTTTGACCCTGGTATGATTGGTAACGCTGCATACTACCTTAAAAAAGGTGTTTTAAAAGCTCCTCTTCACTTTCAATTCTGCATGGGTTGCGCAAATGGTATCCCTGGCAGCATGAAAAACCTTGTATTTATGAAAGAAACAATGGACAGCCTTTGCCCTGGTTCAACTTGGAGCTGTTTTGGTGTTGGCAATACTGCAATGGAAATGCTTTATGGCACTATTGCAATGGGCGGACACGTAAGAGTTGGTATGGAGGATAATGTTCTATATAGCAAGGGTGTTTTAGCAGAAAGCAATGCTCAGCTTGTAGCTCGTGCTGCTCGTGCAATTCGTGAATATGGAAACGAAGTTGCAACTCCAGCAGAAGCATGTGAAATCCTTGGTTTAAGAAAGTGAGGTTGCTATGATTAAAAATATTGCAGTTCTCGGTGCAGGTACTATGGGGCATGCAATTGCGCACTGCTTTGCCTTAGCCGATTACAAAGTCAATCTTTATGATATCAGTCAAGAAATGCTAGATATCGTAAATGATATTATGAAACAAGAGATGCAGTTTTTAGCTGATAATGGCATGATTAAAAATAGCGATATTGAGCGTGCCCTAAAAAATATTACACTCTTTAATGATATGGAAGAGGCAGCTAAGGACGCTGATTATATAATTGAAGCCGCACCTGAAAATATGCAGTTAAAGCAAGAATTATTTGAAACTCTTGATAAATGCTGTAAACCAAGTGCCATTTTAGCTTCTAATACTTCTAGTTTACCGCTAAATGAAATGATGGCGAGAGTATCAGAAGAAAGAAAGAAAAATATGATGGTATGCCATTGGTATAACCCAGCTCATTTGATGCCAATTGTTGAATTATCTGATTTTGGTAATACTTCAAAAGAAACATATGACACAGTTGAAGCAATTTACAAAAAAATCGAAAAACACACAGTTCGTGTAAAAAAAGATGTTCCTGGCTTAGTTGCAAACCGTATTCAGCAAGCAGTTGCACGTGAAGTTTTTTCAATCATGGAGCAAGGCATTGCTGAAGCAGTAGATGTTGAAAAGGCCTTAAAATTTGGTCCTGCCTTTAGATATGCAACAACTGGACAACTAACAGTTGCTGACATGGGCGGATTAGATATTTGGTGCACTGTTGGTGATAACTTACTTAGTGCAATGGACGCTAGCAAAAAAGCAAACCCATTACTTCGTGAAAAAGTAGAACAAGGTAAACTTGGTATTAAATCTGGAGAAGGTTTCTTTAAATATCCAGCTGATAAAGTAGCTGAAATTAAAAATAATTTCTTCAAAAAACTTGTAATTCAGCTCAAAGCTAGCAAAAACTACGTTGAGGATTAGTTTTTGTATAGTAATTTTATCTGAAATTACTATCATTTTAAAATACTATAATAGGAAAATTTTATATCGGTTATCGTTTAGTAATGCATAATTATCTTAAATTAAAAGATAATTTAAAAACCAAGGAGTTTGATTTATGGCTAGTCAACAAAATGCTGTGCATTCAAAAGGAACAGCCTTATGGCGCATGAGCAAAAAATTTCAATTTGCTGCTGAAAAAATTATTCCAGATTCATTTGTATTCTGTTTAATATTAACATTTATCGTTTTTATTGCTGCTTTTATAGGTACTGATAAGGGTGCCATGGACTTAGTAAATTATTGGGCAAAGGGTCTTTGGACTCAACTATCATTTGCTATGCAAATGACACTCATGGTTATAGTTTGTGCAACAACGGCTAAGTCACCACAAGTAAAAGCACTTATGCTTAAACTAGCTAATTTTGTTAGTACGCCAACAGCTGCAATTATTCTTTTAATGGCTTTTGGTTATGTTTCAAGTTTTGTTAACTGGGCGTTTTGTACCATCATCACACCAATCCTTGCAATGCAACTTTCTAAAAATATCAAAGGCTTACACTTCCCAATGCTGCTTGCAGCTGGTTATACCACAATGATTATGGGACAATGCTTAGGACCTACAGCTTCAGTTTATGCTGTTATTGCAACAGAAGGTCATGCTTTTGCTAAAGAAATTGGTGTAATCATGCAGGATCAAAGTGTTTATAACCCAATGAACGTAACTTTATGGTTCATCATGGCTACTGTATTTGTACTTATCGCCGTCTTTACTCGCCCACCTCTCGACGAACTTGTTGAATTTAAAAGCGACATTGATGATGCAGACAAAGACTATACAATAGCCAATGTTTCAACATTAGCAGATAAGTTAAATTCTAGCAAAATAATCATGTGGTTAGTTGGGCTCATGGGTCTAATGGCAATCACTTATTCTTTTGTGACAAAAGGATTTATGGGCTCATTATCAGTTACCTTTATTATCTTAGTCTTTATTACTGCAAACTGTTTCTTATATGGTACATCAAGAGCCTTTGTTGAAGCGCATAAAGACAATATGTTCTTATCATGTGAAATTGCAATACAATTTCCATTCTACGGTGGCATCATGGGGCTTATGCAGTCTTCAGGGCTTGCCCAAATTATTGTTGCCTATATGGTCGCTGCTGCAAATGCTGATACTATGCCAATTATGGTATTTTTATCTGCATCACTAGTTAACTTATTTATTCCGTCTCAAGGTGGTCAATGGATCGTTCAAGGTCCGCTAGTAATTGAAGCTGTTCAGCAAACTGGAGCAAATTTATTACACTGTATCAACGCCTTTGTTTACGGTGATGAAGCAACTAACTTGTTGCAACCACTCTATCTTATTCCGGCTTTAGCAGTTGTTGGTATGAAACTTAAAGATGCTTGGGGCTTCTGTGCATTTATTTGGGTTTTTTGGACTGTAATGTGCTGTTTAGGATTATACTTTATTCCAATGATTGTTTGATAAATACTCTTAGCTAACCATTAACCAAAGGCATTGTAAGCCCTTAACTTACAATGCCTTTA
>CAYJPK010000036.1:0-19843 GCA_964372035.1 uncultured Desulfovibrionaceae bacterium
ATGAAATTACTATAATTGACTGCGCTAGCAGGCAATCACTGCGAAAGCATAAGTGTAATTTTATTGCACTGTTAAGTGCTGGAGCAAGTGTGACTTTGCTTACGTTAGTGGTAGTGATGTCAACTTAAAATACTATAAGTTACTTTATAATTTATCTGCTTGCGATGTATGGTTTAGCTTGCGTATACTTCGGTACTGTCATTGCGAGGAGGAGCTTGCGACGACGTGGCAATCCATGCCTTTAATAAAAAGTGCTTAAGTGCTTTAGCAAAATAAGTTTATCTAGGATTTTAATTTTGTAGATAAGATAAAAATAAAAGTTTTTTGGAAAAGGGTCGGGGGTCTGGGGGAAGGGAAAAATGATAAGCATATCAGCTTTGGCAATGCTTTGCATACACAAAGCAAAATCCTAGCCAAACAAGTTTAGCTAGGATTTTCTAAAGTATTTATTCACTTTGTTCATAATAACAAAGTGAATAAATATTTTTTTGGAAAAGGTTTTTCCCTTCCCTCAGTTTATAATAATTATTCTTCTACAAAGAAGCGGCTTCGTTAACGATTTCGTAGGCTTCGATAATATCACCGACTTTTAAGTCATTGTAATTTTCAAGACCAACACCGCACTCATAGCCTTTTAGTACTTCTTTAGCATCGTCTTTAAAGCGTTTAAGTGAAGATATTTTACCAGTGTAGATAACAACACCATCACGCAACAAGCGCACTAGAGCAGCACGAGTTAATTTTCCATCATCAACGTGAGAACCAGCAATCATACCAATTTTAGGTACAGAGAAGGTTTCACGCACAACAGCTTGACCAAGGTATACTTCTTTTTCAACAGGAGCTAACATACCAGTCATAGCACTTCTAATCTCATCAACTAATTTATAGATGATGTCATAGAAACGAATATCAACTTTTTCATTTTCAGCAATTTCTTTAACCTTTGCAGTAGGGCGAACGTTAAAGCCGATAACGATAGCTTCAGATGCAGAAGCTAAAAGGATATCAGATTCTGTGATTGCGCCAGCACCGGTGTGAATGATTTCAATTCTAACTTTATCAGTGCTAAGTTTGCGAACTGATTCAGTAATTGCTTCAAGTGAGCCTTGTACATCAGCTTTAAGAACGAGGTTAAGTACTTGTGCTTCTTTATCATCAGCTTTGCGAGATAAGAAGGTTTCAAGGGTAACGCGTGATTCTTTTGCAAGTTCACGTTCTCTTTGCTTAATTGCACGAGCTTCAGCGATACGACGTGCAAGCTTTTCATCAGTTAAGCAAATGAATTCTTCACCTGCTTCAGGTACCCCATCAAAGCCTTGTACTTCAACAGGAATAGATGGACCAGCCTCTTTAACTTTGCGTCCTTGGTCGTTAAACATAGCACGAACACGACCAGAGAATACGCCACAAACAAAGTTATCACCTTGCTTTAAAGTTCCCTCTTGAATAAGAACAGTCGCAACTGGACCACGCCCTTTATCAAGTTTTGCTTCAACAATGTGGCCACGAGCTAATTTATTAGGATTTGCTTTAAGCTCAAGTAATTCAGCTTGTAAAGCAATTAATTCTAATAAATCATCTAAACCATCACGAGTTTTTGCTGATACTTTAGCAGTAACAACGTCACCGCCCCAATCTTCAGCTTGTAAGCCAAGTGATGCAAGTTCTTGCATTACACGATCAGGATTTGCGTCAGGCTTATCCATTTTGTTCACAGCTACCATAATTGGTACATCTGCTGCTTTGGCGTGGTTGATAGCTTCTCTTGTTTGTTCCATAACGCCATCATCTGCCGCAACAACAAGTACTACTAAGTCAGTAACTTGCGCACCACGTGCTCTCATGGTTGTAAATGCTTCGTGGCCTGGAGTATCTAAAAATACAATTTCACCACGTTTTGTTTTAACGTGATATGCACCAATATGCTGTGTAATACCACCTGCTTCGCCACCAGTAACGTTTGTTTTACGGATAGCATCAAGCAATGAAGTTTTACCATGGTCAACGTGACCCATGATAGTAACAACAGGTGGACGCAATTTTAAATCTTCAGGTTTGTCAGCTTCAGTAGGAACTAAATAGCTTTCCTCTGTGAAACCAACTTTTTCAACTTCATATTCGAATTCAGCTGCAACAATAGCAGCAGTGTCAACGTCAAGTGAACTATTAATAGTTGCAACAATACCAAGATTAAATAATACTTTAATGATTTCACCTGCTTTTAGGCCCATTTGGTGAGCCATGTCAGCAACACGAATAGCTTCTTCAATGCGAATTTTACGCTTTGCAGCTTTTAAAGGTTGTGTTGTAGTAGGTGCTTGTTTAATTTCTTTTTTACGGCGGCGATTTTGACGCATTCTTGGCATATCACCATCATCGTCCATAACATTACGCCCTGTACCGATGAATTCATAATCAGCACCGCTTTTCTTGTTTTTGTTACGTTTTTTCTTACTTTGTGTATCACTTTCAAATACTGGAACTGGACTATCTGGTCTTGGACCACCAGGTCTTGCACCAGGACGAGCACCACCAGGTCTTGCACCAGGACGAGCGCCACCAGGACGATTGTCAGAACGACCATCTCTTCCATCACCAGGGCGAGCGCCTCCAGGTCTACCGTCATTAGGACGAGCACCACCAGGACGACCGTCATTAGGACGAGCACCACCAGGACGACCGTCATTAGGACGAGCGCCACCAGGACGACCATCATTAGGACGAGCGCCACCAGGACGACCATCATTAGGACGAGCGCCACGATAATCAGGTCTTGCACCACGATAGTCAGAGCGACCATCGCTAGGGCGACCACCATCACGACTACCACGATTATCAGGGCGTCCATCACGATTGCCAAAATTGCGGTTATCTCTATTATCACCATCATATCTAGGACGGCGATCATATTGATTTCTTTCCCCAGCAGCTCTATTTTCAGCTTCTTTCTTTTGTTCAGCTGCCTGTACTGGATCTGGGCGAGAAATAACACGAACTTGTGTTTGTACTACAGGTTCGGGACGTTTTTTCTTCGCACGTTTACGATCTTTATCGTCATCACTTTTTTTAGCTTTATCAGCATCATCTTGTTCAGGCGATGCTGAAGCTGCTGGTTGAGCTTTTTGAGGCTCTGCCTTTTCAGCGTTTTTTTCTTGCTCAACAGGTGCGACTGTTTCGGTTTTTTCAACTGGTACTTTTGCAGCTTTTACAAATTGCTCTTTTGTATCTTCTTGCGCAATTTTTTCTAGTACAATTTCTTGAGCTGATTTTTCTTGAACAACTGCTTCTTGAGTGGCTGGAGTTTTTTTAGTTTCTTCAACATTTTTAGCTTGTTCAACAATTTCAGTTTTAATTTCTTCTACTTTTGCAGGAGCTTTTAAATCTTCTGGTCTAGTGATTATTTTTGCGCTTGGTGTAGGCTTTTGTTCACTAGCTTTTTTAGTAGCTTTTTTCTCTGCAGTTTGAGCTTTAGCTTTTTCAGTTGTTTCAACTTTTTTAGCTGCTTTTGGCTCTTTTGTAGTTGCTTCATTTTCAGCTTTAGCAACTGGTTTTTTTTCTGATACTTCTGCTGTGGACTTTTTAGGCTCAAGCTCAGGATCTTTTTCTATTTTAGCTTTGCTAGCAGTTTCCTTTTTAGGCGCATCACTAGTTGCTCTACGTCTGATTTTTACATCACCGCTAGGGGCTGCTTGCTCATTATTTGTGTTTTCTTTTTTATCTGCTTTTGTTTTAACCATAAATAGTCCTCACATTCTTAAAATACTTAAAAATGTTTTTTTGGCTTATATTTTTTTACTCGTTCAAGGCATTCATTATTGTGGCAAACATAGTAGCCACGACCCATGGAACGATTTTTTTCATCAAATTTTAGTAAACCATCTTCTTGTATCGTTGCTCTTAAAAGTTCGCTTTGCTCACAGCTATTGCGGCAAATAACACAACGACGCATAGGAATATGTTTATTCTTCATCAAAAACCGGATTTAAGAAATTGATTGCTGAACGTAAATCAAAAATACGTGCATCATCAATACCTAATCTTTCACGAAGTTCATCATCAGAAGCATTAATAATACTTTCAACTGATGTAAAGCCAGCTTGAGTTAATTCCTCAACAGAAATTTCTGCCACACTTGCAAGTTGTTCAAGTCCACGCTCAAAAGAATTTGCTTCATTATAACGAGTTTCTGTGAAAATATCTATTTTCCAGCCAAGTAATTTTGCAGCAAGTTTTACGTTTTGACCACGACGACCAATAGCATTAGTAAGTTGATCATCAGGAACAGTAACTTCAAGCAAGTTCTCAGACTCATCAACACTAATCTTTGAAATAAGAGCTGGAGCTAAAGCACTCTTTGCATAAACTGAAATTTCAGGATTCCAAATAACTATGTCAATACGCTCACCATGGAGTTCTTGCACAATGTTTTGGATTCTTGAACCACGTACACCAACGCATGCGCCCACTGGATCAACATCACGATCACGAGAAACAACAGCAACTTTAGCACGGCTACCAGGATCACGAGAAACACCCATAATTTGCACAGTTGAGTCATCAACTTCAGGGATTTCACGCTTAAACAATGCCGCTAAATAATCTCTATGTGCTCTTGAAATAACAACCTGTGGACCTCTACCTTCTTTACGAGCTTCAATAATAATAGCTTCGATTCTATCACCACGTTTAAAGTGTTCACGTGGGATTTGTTCATCTTTTGGTAGGATAGCTTCGGTGCGACCAAGGTTAATAATCCAGCCGCCTTTATCACGTCTTTGTACGATACCGCTAATGATTTCACCAACACGATCTTTAAATTCTTCATAAATGATTTCATTTTCAGCATCACGCATTCTTTGAATAATAACTTGCTTAGCAGATTGAGCAGCAATTCTACCTAAATCTTCAACTTTAAGTCTAAAACCCATCTCATCATCAATTTGAACTGATGGGTCATGTTCTCTAGCTTCTTCAAGGGTAATTTGAGCAACTGGATCGTCAATCTCTTCAACAACGATTTTAAATTGGAATACTTCAATATCACCAGTTTCATCGTTATAGCTAACTTCAATGTCAAGTCCGTCACCATATTTACGGGTAACAGAAGTATTAACTGCATCTTCTAAGGTGCTTATGAGCATGTCACGATCTAAGCCTTTATCCTTACTGATTTGGTCAATAGCTTTTTTTAACTCAAGATTCATTTATTCCCCCCTTGAGTAGCTTTATTTTGTTTTGATTTGCCAGGTTTTTCTGGCATAGTAAATACATGAATTAAATTTGCACGCTTAACATGAGTCCAAGGAATAATCGCAATAGCCTTATCCTCTTCGCTTGCTTGCAAAGTATCTTTGTCAATTTCAATTTCAATTTTGCTATCATCAATGATTGATAATAAATTCCCCTTAAACTTTTTACGCTTAGGGTAGTTTGGCATTTGAGCGGATAAAACAACTTCAACCGATCTGCCGATGTAATCTTTCATCTGATTAGGATTAAAGAAAAGACGTGAGAAACCAGGTGATGAAACTTCAAGAGTCCACGCATCTTTAAAAATTTCTTCAACATCAATAATAAGGCTTAATTTGCGTGAAATTCTAGCACATTCAATAATGCCAATTCCAGACTCTTCAACTCCATCATTTTGTTCAGTGTTTTCTGAAACGCCATCTTTAGGCTTATCAACAAAAATGCGCACAGTTTTTTGGGTAGAGCCAACAATATCAACACCCCAAACTTCCAAACCAGCATCTTTGCAAAGCATTTCTGCATTAGTGTATAAAAAGTCAATAATTTTATTTGCCATGATTTACTCACATAAAAAGTATAAAAAAAAGCGACCCTAATGAGGTCACTTCCAAGAATTGCTTTAGCAACTAGAAAATGTGGAAAACGTGTCTTCCATTTGGTAATATATATAGTAACAGACTAAATGTCAAGGCTTTATATGAAAAAATAAAATCAGTTTTTTTAAGTGCTTATCTTGATTCGCCTTAAAGGTGTGCTAATAATTTGCTTGACTGATAGCAAGATTTAAGCAATTATTTAACTTGTAAGACTACATTACTATAGCTAAACTATAGCTAAAGGACAAAAATATGAAAACAGAAATAATTTGGCATGGTCATTCAAATTTTCAAATAAATTCAGGTGGAGTATCAGTTTTAATAGATCCGTTTTTTGAGGGAAATCCTGTTTGCTCCACAAACTATAGAGATATTCAAAAGCCTGATATTGTGCTTGTTACTCACGATCATGGTGACCATGTTGGCGATGCTATTAGGATTTGCAATCAAACCCAAGCAAGGTGCGTTTGTGTATATGATACTGCACCTGCCTTAATTCAGATGGGTTTAGCTCCGCATTTGCTTGGAGCTGCACATAATATTGGCGGAACTGCAGTTGTTAAAGGTGTGAAAATAACAATGACAGTTGCTGTGCATACTTCAGAAACTGGCGCACCTATTGGTTATGTTGTTGAAATGCCAGATGGTTTTACTTTCTATCATGCAGGTGATACTGGTTTATTTGGTGATATGGCTTTAATTGGAGAATTTCATGAACTTGATTTAGCGCTTTTGCCAGTTGGTGGTGTTTATACCATGGACGCAAAACAGGCTGTTTATGCGAGCAAATTATTAAAGCCAAAGCGTGTAATTCCAATGCATTATAAAACTTTCCCGTTTATCGGTCAAACTCCTGATGAGTTTGTCGAGCTGATGGCTAAAAGTGATTTGCAAGCTGAAGTTATTGTGATGGAACCTAACGGAAAAATAGAATTATAATATGCGAATAAATTTATTACAGCGTCATATATTTAAAGAAGTAGCCATGTTGTTTGGCTTAGTTTGCGCAATTTTGCTTATGCTAATTGTGCTTAGTCGCATTGTGCAAATGAGAGAGCTTTTCTTTGGCTTAGAATTATCTATTTTTGATACTATTGAGCTCTTTGTTTATATGTCACCAATATTTTTAATTCTTGTAATTCCTATTGCTTGTATGTTTAGTGTTTTTTTATCACTACTTAGAATGAGTACTGATAGAGAATTTATTGCACTTAAGGCTGGTGGAGTTGGGTTTTATCAAATGTTACCTGCTCCCATTGTTTTTAGTTTTATTTGCATGGGTTTAACGCTTTTTGTTTCTCTATATTTGCTTTCATGGGGAACAGATAATTTTAGGTCAACAGTGCTTGAAATTGCTAATACTAGGGCTAAAATTGTATTAAACCCAGGTGTTTTTAATAGAGATTTTCCAAACCTCGTGCTATACGCAAAACAAGTTGACCCAGTTAGTGGGCAGTTACGCGAGGTTATGGTTGATGATAAATCTCGGGAAAATGCAAGTGTAATTATTTTAGCTCCTTACGGTGATATTGTAACAGATGTTACTCGTGGTGAAATTGTTTTTAATCTAAAAAATGGTAAAATTTACACTGCGAGTGAGGGCTCAAATTCAACCCTTGGTTTTGAAGAATACGTCGTTCGCCTTGATTTAGACAAGCTACTTGGTGGCTTTGACCTCGGAAGTATTCGCCCAAGTGAAATGTCATGGCAAGCCTTGCTTGATATTGATACTGAAAAGTTAATGGCAGAGGATAATGCTAATTATGCTCGTAGAATTATAGTTGAAATTCATAAAAGATGGCTATATCCTTTCGCATGTTTAGCATTAACTATTTTTGCGCTACCGCTAGCTGCAATGTTTGAGGGTTTGCACCGTCAATATGGCATGGCACTTGCGCTTGTATTATTCTTTGTTTATTATGCAATGTTGTCTTTTGGATTTAGTATTGCTGAATCTGGAGCGGTGCCAATTACGGCTGCTTTATGGTTACCTAACTTACTCTTTTTTGGTGGTGGTATTTATGGTATTCGTTTAGCTCAAAAAGAGCGCACTCCGCAAATAATTTCGATATTTAGACATAGAAAGTTTTTGAAAGGCAAAAATAAACTTAGTGAGTCATAATTTAATTACTAATATTTTAACAAAATAAAATTTATTTAAAATGGAACTTAATTCTTATATAGAAGCTGATTCTAGCCTTTGCATTGGCTGTAAATTATGTGAAGTTGCTTGTGCGCTAGAGCATATGCCTGATGGTGGTGGTACGACGGCTGGCAACCTCAAGCATCAGTTGCGCCCTCGTTTATGGCTTGTGAAATATGCTAATTTAGCAAAGCCAATTCACTGCCATCATTGCGAAGATGCACCTTGTGCTAATGTTTGTCCAACGCAGGCGATTGAACATCGTGATAATGCTGTACTTGTTAATACTGAAAAGTGCGTTGGTTGTAAGCAATGTATTTTAGAATGTCCTTTTGGTGCTATTAGCCTTACTAATGAGTATACGCCATCTCGTTTAATTACTGACGAGGAAGAGCGAAGCTATACTCAACAGCGTATAGTAGCGGCAAAATGTGATTTATGTAAAGAATCTGGTGGTATTCCTGCTTGCGTTGAGGTTTGCCCAAAGAAAGCTTTGCGCTTGGTAAATCCTGAAGAAATACTTCATGATAACGCAATGAATGCAGCTTCTCGCATTATTGCATCATTAAAGGCTAAAAAAGGACATGATAATGAGTAATGTTCGTCATATTGTATCAATTGACCCTGGCTTATGCACTGGCTGTCAACGTTGTCATGAAACCTGCCCAAATGATGCTATTGAAGGAGTGCAAGGTGAGGTACAAGTCATTAATCACGATAAGTGTTTGTATTGTGGGCAATGTATTCAAACCTGTGTTTCTTATGCTTTAGTTGTGGACTGGACACGTGCAGAGCGTGATGAGATGCGTGTTGTGCGTGGTGTTCCTGCTTCAACTAATGAGCCTCTTTTTGCAGCTTGGAGTAGAAATGATGAGTTGTTTTTGCTTAAACGCTTAGAATCTGAGAATTTATATAAAATCGTGCAAACAGCACCATCAATTCAATTTTCACTTGGCGAGGAATTTGGTTTGCCACATGGTACGCCTGTTGCTGGTAAAATGGTAGCAGCACTTAGAAGAATTGGCTTTGATAAGGTTTATAACACCTCTTTTGCAGCGGATTTGACTATTATGGAAGAGGCAACGGAATTTGTTGAAAGATTAAAAAATAAAGATAGGCTTCCGATGTTTACCTCTTGTTGTTCTGCTTGGGCTCGCTATCTTGAAATTACATATCCTGAGCTTTGCAAACATTTATCTAGCTGTAAATCACCAATTCAAATGCTTGGTTCACTTAATAAAACCTTTATTGCACAAGAAGAAAATGTTGACCCAAATAAAGTTTATAGTGTGTCAATTGCACCTTGTACTTGTAAAAAGCATGAGGCAGCCAGAGATGAAAATAGAATTAATGGTCTACCAAATGTTGATACAGTAATAACAACTCGTGGGCTTGCTCGTGTTATTAAAGATAAGGGCATAGACTTTTTGAATTTACCAGATGAAGAATTTGATAATGTGCTAGGTAATGCTAGTGGAGCAGGTAATATTTTTGCTACAAATGGTGGAGTTTTAGAGGCTTTACTTAGAACTGCTTCTTATTTTATTGATGGCAAAGAAACGCTTGAAATAGAACAAGTTAGAGGCGGAGCAGGTGTTCGATATGCTAAATTTGTTTTAGGCGGAATTGAGCGCAAAGTTGCAATTGTAGCAGGTCTTAAAAATATAGCACCGTTACTTGAAAAGGTTATGACTGGTGAAGCTGACTTTGATATTATGGAGGTTATGTGTTGCCCTTCTGGTTGTATAAGCGGTGGCGGACAGCCAAAGGTACTGCTTCCAAAACAAGCAATACTTGCACTTAAAATGCGCAGAGAAAGTGTATATACCCTTGATAAGTCATTACCGCAAAGGCGTTCATACCAAAATCCTGCCATTATTGAACTTTATGAGAAGTTTTTGGGAAAACCTGGTAGTAAAATTGCACATGAAATTTTACACCATTAAACAGACTAAGTGAGTGAATTATAATAACTTTTGGAGTCGTTATCTTTTAGGGTGCTTTAAAGACAGTTTAATTGTTTTTTTATTCCGATAAGATAGATATAGTTTTAGCTTGCAGTAAAATGCAAATATAAAGCTATTGCCATTAGTTTTAACATGCATTATAATAAAATTATGAAAGATATACAAAATAATCCGTCAGAACTTGCAGTTGCAATTGATAGAGTTGGCGTGCGTGGTGTTAGTTTGCCTATTGTAGTTAGAGATAAGGTTAAAAAACAACAGCATACAGTTGCAGAAGTTGACTTAGCAGTTGATCTGCCTGCACAGTTTAAAGGCACACATATGAGCCGCTTTGTTGAGGCACTTGAAGATTTAAATGGTGATTTAGATTATCCAATTTTAAAGAATTTACTTGAAGATATTAAAAAAAGATTAGATGCCCATAAGGCATATGTATCTTTTAAGTTTCCATATTATATTAAAAAATATGCTCCAGTTACAAAAAGTCCTGGTGTTGTGCGTTATGATTGTATTTTAACAGGTGAAATTGATGATAGCAATCCTGATTTTTTGCTTGAAGTTAAAGTTCCTGTAATGACAGTTTGTCCTTGTTCACTTGCAATTAGCGAACAAGGAGCACATAGCCAAAGGTCAATAGTGCATATTTCTGTAAAAATGCGTAGCTTTAGCTGGATTGAAGACTTTATTCAAATTGCTGAAAGCTCTGCTTCGTCACCAGTATATACTTCACTCAAGCGTGAAGATGAAAAATATGTGACAGAGTATGCTTTTGATAATCCTTGTTTTGTTGAAGATGTTGTGCGAGGAGTAGCTGATAAACTATATAAACATGAAGGATTAGAATGGTTTAAAGTAGAAGTTGAAAGCTTTGAATCAATCCATGGGCATAATGCTTTTGCTTGTATTGAGTGGCCAAGCAAAAACGCATAAAGTTGGCAATTAATTTGCCCGAGGTTTTTATGAGTATGATTAATTTATCTGCAATGTTGGCTTATGAGAGTTCGCTTGCAACAACAGCACATAATATAGCAAATGTTAGCACGCCTGAATATCGAAGTGTGCGATATACATTTCAAGAAAGCCCAACAACACAGGGTGTTGAATATATTCAAGTGCCAATGCCAGAACAAGTTTCTTCAATTATTAATACTTACGATCAAACTCGAACTGTTGATTTTGTTAGTGGTGTAGATATTGCTAGAGAAACAGCAAACTTAATGATAATTGAAACGGGCTTTACCGCAAACTCTCTTGCAACTCACGTAGTTGAAGAAGTTAGAGGTGACGTAATAAACATGATTACTTAAATCGTATCTGAATTTCTATAAAAAATGCTTTTAATTTTAAGTTTTAAATAAAAACTAAGTTTTTTTAAAAAAATGTAAAATAAATTATAAAATTTATCGTCAGACTATTGACACAAAGCGCAAGGTGAATAACAATAAGTTTGCGAAATAATAAATAGCAAACACCTTGAGGAATTTATGGACTCAGATAAATATCGTATAATCGGTGAAAATACTACTTTGAGCGATGTATTTAAAATACTTAAAAAAGTCGCTCCAACGGATAGTACTGTGCTTGTTACTGGTGAATCAGGAACAGGCAAAGAACTACTTGTGCGTGCTTTGCATAACCAAAGCTTGAGAGTAGATAAGCCGTTTGTACCAATAAACTGTGGCGCAATTCCTAAAGAACTCTTAGAATCTGAACTTTTTGGGCATGAAAAAGGCGCATTTACTCATGCAATTAGAATGCGCCCAGGTCGTTTTGAACTTGCTGAAGGTGGCACTATTTTTCTTGATGAAATAGGTGAAATGGAGCTAAGCTTGCAAGTTAAAATTTTGCGTGCTTTGCAAGAAAAAGAGATTGAGCGTGTTGGCGGCGGTGGTCCTCGCAAGGTTGATGTTAGGATAGTTGCTGCTACTAATCGCAATTTAGAAGATGAAGTTGCAGCTGGACGCTTTAGAGAAGATTTATTTTATCGTTTAAATGTTATACCTCTTCATTTACCGCCACTTCGTGAGCGAGGTGAAGATATTTTGAACTTGGTAGCGCATTTTCTAAATAAGTTTTGTACTAAAAAAGGTCGTGATTTACTTAAGCTTTCAGATGATGTTCGTAAGGTATTTTTAGCCTATACTTGGCCTGGAAATATTCGTGAACTAGAGAATTTTATTGAGCGTTTATCTATTTTAACTGATGGCAATCGTGTTGAATTATCTGATGTACCTAATAAGATTTTAGATGCAGTTGGGCTTTTAAGTGAAATTGAACTACCAGAAAAAGCCATTAATGTTCAAAAGGTATTTGCAATGCCTAAGCTTGCGGATATGCAAGAACGTGGACTTAGTTTAAAAGAATTTTTGGAAGCAATGGAAGATGGTCTTATCGAAGAAGCATTGCAGAAATCTGATGGCGTTAAAAATCATGCAGCAGAGCTTTTGGGGATTAAGAGAACAACTTTAATTGAAAAAATCAAAAAAAGACGGTTTGAGTTAGCGTGAAAATATTAAAAATATTTTTCTTATGTGCTGTTTTGCTTAGTGCAAACTCACAAGCCAAGGCAGCTTCATGGCAATGGTCTAGCCAAAATGGTGTAGACCGTGTTGTTGTGCGCCTTGATGAAAATGAACTTGAAAAGTCAATTTCACGTACTTCACAACGCAATATTAGCATAGAGCTAGATGGCAAGCTTGAAACTTTAACAAGAACTGGTAGCACACCAAGTGCCGACAGTTTACTTCAAACTTTAACAGCTAGTAATAATGATATTGTTGTTGTACTTAAAGACCCTGCCTTTGGTTATATTTCAAGAAGAGATGGTAACACAATTACGATTGAAGTCTTCAAAGACTCCTTTGGTGCACGTTGGAAACCATCAGATAGCAATATTCCAACACCAACAGTTGATATCTTACCTGTAGAATTAGCAAATCCTGAAAATATTCAAGATGATGAAAATCCTGATAATGCTACTGTTCCTAGCGAAAATACTGCTAACTCTCAGGATTCACTTGCACTTATTAATGCGCAAAATGAGCAAAATACTGTTTCTGCAGAAGGCGAACTTGCCAATGCTCCTTATGATAATGAGCAAGCAAATCTTGATATTGCCAAGCAGGGTGAACTTGCACCAAGTCAAACAGAAGCTGAGTCTCAAAGTAAAGAGCCAAATAACGTAAATCTAGCTGATAATGCAAATGCTTTAAGTCAAAATCAACAAGCTGCTACTAATAATCTAGATAATAGTCAAATTGAGTCGCAAGCAGAAAGCGAAGAAAAAATGGATAGGACACAGTCGCAAACAATTACTGCACCGCGCACTAGTTCTGCTGACTTGCCACCAACTGATTTTACTAATGCAGGTAGAGCACCAGGACCATCTAATACTGTCAGTGGTGAAAATGGTACAGCCGTTCCAAGCTTAGAGTCACAGACTCATACTGATATTTCAGCAGGACAAGCAAATCCAAATGATGTCAGTCAAGGTGAAGATAATCAAGTTAGAGGGCAAATTAATAATGTTGGTGCTGGTGAAGAATTTCCAGTTGTAAATGATGTGGCTGATCCAAATGCTCCAAGTCCTATAGAGCTTGAAAAGATTACACAATCTATAGATGAGTTTAATGATAGATTGCCTAAAGAGCAAACGCTTCTTAATGCTACGCAAGTACCAAATCTATTAGCGAGTGAAAATAATTCTACAGGTCAAGTAGGAGCAAAAGTACTAGAAAGCGCACAGCCAGAAAATGCTCAACTATCTGCTGAACCTGCTAAGGTTCCAACTAAAAAAGAACAAGAAATGCAGGCTATTCAAAATCAAATTGAAGAGCATGAAAAAACTATGCCTCCAGTTCCTGAGAATAACTCTGTTGATATAGAAAATAATGAGCCTGCTGAGGCACAAGTAGTAACAGAGCCTGCAGATTTAGTAGAAAAAGAAGCCGGAACTACTATCACAGAGCCGCCAATTAGTTCGCAAGCTTTGCAAGATGAACCAGTAGCGCAAGCAGAACAAACAAATTTATCTGGAGCAGAACAGCCTGAATTAATTGAAAAAGATGGTACAAGTCTTAGAGCTAAATTTTTTAAAGGTGGTCCAAGTGATTGGCCAGAGGATAAGGCCTTTTCTTCAAGTTATGACTTAGAAATTCCTGAAGAAGATCCTGCTGTTGCTGAGCCAATTTCAAGAGAACAAGCTGATATTTATCCCTCTGAAAGTTCAGAGCAGACTGATGCGCTAGAAGATTCAAGCAGTCCAAGCGAAGCAGATAGTCCAAGCGAACCAGAGCAAGTAACTGGTACAATAGACACTGTGGAAAAAGCTAATGCTGAAGCTGAAAAAGCAAGGGCAGAAGAAGAAAAAGCTAAAGAGCAGATAATTTATGTTGAT
Source organism: uncultured Desulfovibrionaceae bacterium (assembly GCA_964372035.1). Classification (GTDB taxonomy): domain Bacteria; phylum Desulfobacterota; class Desulfovibrionia; order Desulfovibrionales; family Desulfovibrionaceae; genus CAYJPK01. The sequence continues at coordinate 14,356 of CAYJPK010000036.1, forward strand.
GAAGAGGGCAATCCAGTTCCTAAGCCAGCTGATCCTGATGCGCTTATGGAAAAAATCCGTCTTGATCTTAAGGACTTACAATATGGTAAAGTTCAATCTGGGCTTGAAAATTTATTAAAATTGCCACTGACTCCAGACCTTAGAGAAGAAGCTCTCTATATGTTAAGTGAGGTGCTTTTTACTAGGTTTACTAATAGATGGAATGAGGGTTATGAGCAAATAGTTAAAACTACAAATGAGGCAATGAATTCGAACCTACGCTCAGAGCGTATACCAGAAGCTTTAGCACGCCTTGGTAGAATTAATTTATTGACTGGTAATTTACAAGAAGCTGCTGGATATTTTGCCGCACTACGTCGTAAATACCCAACTGATCCTGAAGTTCCGCTTGTTTACTATGAACTTGGGCGAGAGCAAGTTAAAAAACAACAATATGCAGAAGCTGTGAAAAATTTTCAGGTTGTAATGGAAAAATATCCTGAAAGTGGTGCAGTTCGCTTAGCTGCAAGATATATGGCTGAATCTTTGTACCGTCAAGGGCATTATGAACGTGCCATGATTTTGATTGACTTCGTTGATAGAAGATGGCCACGGATTTATATAGATGATCCAAGCTACTTACTTATGGTTGCTGATGCGCAGTATAAACGTGGACGCTTAGATGATGCACTAGTAACATACTGGATTTATTATAATTTATTGCCAACTGAACCAACTAATGATCAAGTACTATTAGATATTGGCACTATATATTTATTGCAAAATGATAAGCCTGCAAGCCGTAGAATTTTTAATAAATTAATTCGTGAATATCCAAAATCGCCGTTAGCACCTTTAGCTGTTCTTAGACTTGGTGAAGAGGGTATTTATGACGGTGATTTACCGCTTGATGATTTATTTCACATGTTTGCACGCCCAAATTTGACTACTGTTTCAGAGGTTGGTTATAATAAAATTATTAAAGATTACCCTGAATCTTTAGAGGCTCAAACTGCTGAATTTAGGCAGGCAGCGTGGCAATTATGGCGTAAAAATAATGCTGCTGCCATTAATCAGGCTGAAAAGTTTATTGCAAAATATCCAAATTCACAGTATACCCTTAGAGCAAACGAGATAATACTAAGAGCTTTTGAAAAAGAGCTTGCACTTGCACTTGATGAGCAGAACTATGACAGGATTTTGAGTTATTATGAAAGATTTCCTCAGGTTAGAGCTGCTTATCCAAATTTAAGTGATGAAATGCGTATTGCACTTGCTAGAGCATATTTGAATCGTGGAGAAGAAGTTAAGGGCTTTGATTTACTTGATACTTTCTTTGAAAGACCAGAAGAAGATCCAAAATATGGTCAATATGTTTATAAGTTAAATTTATCAAGATTTTTGCGTAATGGCTCATGGGATAAAATTCTTGAACTTGGTGAAAAAGTTAAAGATTGGGATTTATCACCAGCTGATCAAGATCAGTTGAATTACACCTTAGCAATTGCTCATGAAAATTTAGGACAAGGGCAACTAGCAACTCCTTATTGGGAAAAATTGTATACACTTGATGATATTCCGCTTTATCAAAAGGCATATGCAACTTATTTTATGGCAAGAGATGCTGAGAGAAGACGTGACCTAGCCAAGTCATATGATTTAAATCTTGAAGCTTTAAATTTATTTACTAAACTTGAAGAAGAGCGTTCTGAAAGAGCTGATCCAGCACGTGTACGTGAGAGTTTAGCTGCCTTGATGGATATTACTGAAGTTGCTAATAGATTTGCAGAATCATTAGAATGGGCGCATCGTTATGGTGAGTTTGTGCCTGAGACTTCTCCAGACTATAGCGGTTTACAATTTAGAATTGCAAGGTTGCACCGCAAAATGGGTGATTTAACTAGATGGCGTGTACTATTAGAAGATATTGTTAAAAAAGAACCGGATTCTGTTTTTGGGCGTATGGCTGCCTCTGAACTTAGAACACAAGAAGTTGCCAGAGACTTAACACGCTTTGCACCTGGTGGAATATAAAAAATATAATATAAGTTGTAATTTTTTTACAGCTAAGTTAGAAATTATTTGGATTAGATAATGGAACAAATTCTTATTAAACTAGCTAAACAGCTTGATGCTTTGGACGAAGCATCACTTATGAGCCTGTGGGATAAATACAGCCGAGTTGCAGCTCAATTTGAACCTAGTAAAAGGTGGGAAGAGAGTGTGCTTGTTTTATCGCTTATTCAAGCTAAAAAGTGGAAAAATCAGTTGTTTAATCAACAATGGGCTGCACAAAGACGACCTGACAAAGATTTTGATTTGTCAGTTAGTAAAAAGTTCAGCATAGAGCCAGAACAAACAAGTAGCTCAGACGGTAAAGTTATAAAAAAAGCTAAAACACTGCCGTTTAAATTGCAAAAACAAGAGGAAAATAATGAATAATATAGTAGTCATTGGTGCTCAATGGGGCGATGAAGGTAAGGGTAAAATTGTTGACTTGCTAAGCAAAGAAGTTGATATTATTGCTCGTTTTCAAGGTGGAAACAATGCTGGACATACCGTTATTACAGGTGGAAAAAAATACAGCTTGCATCTTGTGCCTTCTGGCATTTTGCATGATGATAAATTGTGTGTAATTGGTAATGGCGTAGTACTTGATCCTATTGTTTTTGTTAAGGAAATTCAGGGTCTTATTGACCTTGGAATTAAGGTTGATCCAGAGCGCTTAAAAATTAGCCGTAAGACTCATTTAATTATGCCGTACCATAGTCACTTAGACTTAGCTCGTGAAGCAAATAAAGATGGTGTGAAAATTGGTACTACTGGTCGTGGTATTGGTCCAAGCTATGAAGATAAGGCTTCACGCATTGGTGTAAGAGCTTGCGACTTAGAAAATCCAGAACGCCTCAAATCAAAAATTGCAAAAGCACTTTTTGAAAAAAATATGTTATTTAAAGCTTACGGTGTAAAAGAGCTAGAAGTAGAAGATGTTTTTAATGCAGTAATGGCTGCTGGACAGAGAATTATTCCATATCTTGCTGATGTTTCAAGTGTTTTAGATGATGCTAAAAAAGCTGGCAAAAGAATTATGTTTGAGGGCGCTCAGGGTATTCACCTTGATATTGACCACGGAACATATCCATTTGTAACTTCATCAAATACAGTATCTGGCAATGCTGCTGCAGGGTGCGGAATTGGTCCTAACTTTATTAATCGTGTGCTTGGAATTGTTAAAGCGTATACAACTAGAGTTGGCGAAGGTCCTTTTGCGACTGAATTAGACAATGAAACTGGTGAATATTTGCAAAAAACAGGTGGCGAGTTTGGTGTTACAACAGGTCGTAAGCGCCGTTGCGGTTGGCTTGATTTAGTTGTTCTTCGTGAAACAAATCGTCTTTGTGGCTTAACAGATATTTGCTTAACAAAGCTTGATGTACTTGCAAATATGCCAGAACTTGATGTTTGCGTGGCTTATGAGCTTGATGGAAAGCGCATTGATTACCCACCGCAAGATGAAGATTTATTAGCTCGTGTAAAACCTATTTATGAAACATTACCTGGCTTTGAAGGTGATATTACTTCTTGCACAAAATGGGAAGAACTACCTGCAAATGCTAAGAGTTATGTTGAATATATTGAAAAAAGCTTAGGCGTGACCATTTCTATGGTATCTGTTGGTGCTGACCGTGACCAAACGATTATTCGCTAAGGTTTATTTTATTGGTGCAGGACCAGGAGATCCTGAGCTTGTAACCGTTAAAGGGCAAAGAATAATTAGCCAAGCTGATATTGTTATTTACGCAGGTTCGCTTGTGCCACAGGAAATTGTGGCGCAAGCAAAGCCTAGCGCAAAAGTCTATAATTCTGCATCACTTAATCTTTCAGAAACTCACGAACTTTGTAGAGATGGTGTAAAAAATGGTTTATCAGTTGCAAGAGTGCATACTGGTGACCCTGCATTATATGGTGCAATTGCGGAGCAAATTAATCTTCTTGAAGAAGATGGAATTGAGCATGAAACAATTCCAGGTGTTAGCGTTGCATTTGCAGCGGCTGCCGTAGCAAGCGTTTCTTTCACAAAGCCAGAGCTTAGCCAATCTTTAATTATTACAAGAATTTCAGGGCGAACACCCGTTCCAGAAAAAGAAAGTATTGCTTCTTTTTGTGCTCATAAATGCGCAATGGCAATTTATTTGTCAACAGAGCATATTGAGCGTTTAGCAGAAGAGCTTTCAAGCTTAGAGCCACATACTTGCATTATTTGCGCTCATAAGGTTGGTTTTAAAGATGAGAAGATTGTTAAAACTGACTTAGAAAATTTAGTCGCAACCGTCAAAGAGCATGGCTTTAGCCGTCAAACTGTTTTTCTTGTTTTGCCATTTGAAAATGATGAGGCAAACAAGATTGTTTCAAAACTATATGATAAAGATTTTTCACACATGTTTAGAGCGTAAATATGAAAATTGCAGTTGCTGTTAGTGGTGGCGTTGATAGTTTATACACATTATTAAATTTGCACAAAGAGCATGAAGTTATTGCAATTCATGCACTTTTTTTTGAGCAAAACAATTCTACTGCGCTACGACTTGAAAAAGTTTGTAATGCCTATGGTATTAAACTTATAGTGCTTGATTTGAAAAAAGAATTTAAGCAAAAAGTTCTTGAACCATTTATAAATACCTATAATATTGGACAAACTCCTAACCCATGCGCAATTTGTAATGCTAATATGAAATTTGGTTTATTATTAGATGCTGCAATTGCAAATGGTTGTGAAAAGCTTGCAACAGGGCATTATGCTACGATGATTGAGCATGAAAGCTATGGCTATCGGCTTAAACGTGGACATGATGCCTCGAAAGACCAATCTTATTTTTTAGCCTTAACACCGATTAATAACTTATTAAAAGTAGTTTTTCCCTTGGCTAGAGAAGATAAAAGTAATATCATAAAATACATGCAGGAACATCAGATTGAAATACCTGTTCCAAAAGAAAGCCAAGAAATTTGTTTTGTGCCAAATGATGACTACAAATCTTTTCTTTTAAATCATGGTGTATTTGAAAATAAAGGTAAAATCCTACATAAAAATGGTAAAGAGCTTGGACTACATACTGGACTTTGGAATTACACAGAAGGTCAACGTAAAGGGCTTGGAATTGCTTGGACAGAAGGCTTGTATGTTTATGGAAAAAATATAGATAATAATAGTTTAATTGTTGCAGAGCGTAGAGAAATTGAAACTTCATTTTGCAGAGCTACTAATATTAATTACCACGTAGAAGCTAGCAAGTGGAGCGGTGAATTATATGTTCAAACACGTTATCGTCAAAAAGCAATACCATCTAAAATAAGCTTTACTGGTGATGATATGCTGATTGAGTTTAGCCAAAAGCAGACGGTACAGGCTAAAGGGCAGGTTGCAGTTGTTTATGATGCTGATGGCTTTGTTTTAGCTGGTGGTATTATTATTTAATTTTTTGTTTTTACTTATTTTTTTCTTTTTTTT
>CAYJPK010000037.1:0-19599 GCA_964372035.1 uncultured Desulfovibrionaceae bacterium
ACTATTAATTTTTTTTATTACAACATGTTAACATGTTTTTCATCATCGACTAATTTATTTTCTCAATCGTAATTTTCATATCATCTGCTTTTCGCTGACGGCTTCATATTAGCCATTATTTCTTCGCTCAAAGAAGATTCACAATACTCACACTTTGGAGTACTCTCATAGATACTTACAGTTGTAGTTCCACCACAATCGTGACATGTGAGAGTTTTAATTTTTTTAGCCTCATTTAGCTTTATTTCACTTTCTTTAGCATTGAATTTTTCTTTTTCGCTCATTACTCTAAATTCTTCTGCTTCTACAGCTGCCCTACCACCATGAACACTTTCCCAAGCATCTAGCTTTAATAATTTTGCTACTTCTCTTTTTACTTTAGCCACTGGAAGGTGCAATTTCTCGCTCATTTTTACATAATCAAGCTCGAGGGCAGCCCTGCTCAACTTAAACATTGCTGAATATTTACCATAAAGATTTATTAAATTTTTGTTTGCTAGAGAGAAATAACAAAGAAGTAAGCCTATGCTTGATATAAATAAACATGCATAGCTTATATCTATATCATCTTTACTTTCTGGCAAATGACTTCCCATTAAAGCCATCGCCATTAGCACAATGAGAATAATTCCAAGTGTCATCTGAAAATTACTTTTAAACCTTATTTTTGCAAGTTTTGACTTTAGTTCTGAACTAATCATTTTATCTCTCCTTATGGGAATTTGTTAATAATAAATTTTTGGGAGCATTGTATCTATTCTTTATAGTATGTTAATCTGAAATTACTATAACAAATGATAGCAGAAATAAATATTTTATAATGTGCCATTTTACACATGACAAATAAAAAATCTCAAGTTAGCTATTGTTTAGCTTAACTTGAGATTTTTATAATTTTTGGTTTATAATGCTAAATCTATCCTGTGGTAGATTGAAGCTGTGCAATCAAATCATTTAGACGAGAAGCTTGCGCTGCGAGTTCACGCACTGCATAAGCTGCATCACCCATTGTTACGGACATTGTATTTGCATTTTCAGTCACATTTTGAATACTTTGGTTAATTTCATCAAAGCTTGCTGATTGCTCTTCTGCAGCAGTTGCTATTGAGCGAATCTGGTCAGCAGAAGTATCCACTAATTGTAAGATTTCAGATAAACTTGTGCCTGCTTGGCGAGCTTGATCTGTAGCTTGCGCAATATTTGCTACTGAAGAATCTACATTGCTCATATTTTTTTCAACACTTGACTGAACACTTCTAATTGCAGTTCCAACTTCAACCGTAGCTTGCATTGTTTTTTCAGCTAATTTTCTAACTTCATCAGCAACAACAGCAAAGCCTCGACCTGCCTCACCTGCTCTTGCTGCCTCAATTGCCGCATTGAGTGCTAGTAAGTTAGTTTGGTCAGCAATATCAGAGATAACATTCATAATAGTTGTAATAGATTCAGCATGTTGACCTAATTGTTGCATATCAAGCTTAAGCTGTGAGGCTTGATGGTCAACACCAGCAATACTGCTAACTACTAATTCAACGACTTTAGAGCCACTATCAGCCATGTTTCTAGCATCATTTGCTACTATTGAAGCATTAGCTGAGTTATGCGCCACTTCAACAACAGCGTCATTCATACCACTCATTGAAACAGAGGTTGACTCCATTTGGTTAAGTGAAGTTTGTGTTGCAAGTTCAGCTTGATTAATCTGTTCGCTAAGTTGCATAGCTGTTGAAGACACGATTTGTGCAATTTCAGTCGCATTGTGTGCTACTTCTAAGATTGTTTGCTGTAAATTTTTCTCTTCTGTCACGTCTAAAATAAGCTGCATTATGGATAGTAAATTGCCCTGGCTATCAAGCATTGGCACTGCAAAATACTTAATATGAACATCTTTGCCTTGTGGATGTGCAGTTGTTTGCCCACGAGCTGGCTTACGTGTTCTAATTGCAAGTTCAAGAGCATCATCAGCTGTACCACTATCATCACGATTCATAATTTGTTTACAGGTCTTACCACTAAATGCATCACCACACGCTGAACGACCAGTAGCATTTAAGTAACAAACTTGTTGATCAGAATTAAGCATTACAACAGCTGAAGGCACATTTTCAATAATTGCAAGGTAATTATCAATAATTTTATTTGTTCCTTCAATTAAGGTTTTAAAATCACCAGTGAATTTAGATGCATTACCTTGAGTTGATATGTAACCAGTAGATATTTTATTGCTTAACTCGTTGTATTCAGCTAAAACAGCATTTAAGTTTTGTGGAATTGCACGGAGCCCATCTGCTAGTTGACCAAATTCATCACGCTGATTTAGGTCCATTTGGTATGATAAATTACCCATAGCAATTTCTTTCGCAAAATTCACACATTTTATAATAGGTTTTGTGATTTGTGTTGTTAAAACGAAACTTAATAAAAGTGCAAAAACAATACTAGAAAGTAAAATAATCTGGAAAAAGTCTTTGCTGCTTTGAATTTCAGTAATATTGGCTTCGGCAACTTCCTTTGAAACAGTAATTAATTCATCAGCATTTGCTTTTACTAAACCAAGTAAATCACGATAAGTAGCAGCACGAGCAGAACTAACGGTACTTTCATTTTTCCATTTAGCGATGCTGTCAGCCAATGCGGCAAAATAAATATCCATATCCTTATTCATTTTTTCTGCTAACTCAATAATATTATCGTAAGGAATATTAGCCTGCATTTTTTTTGAAACTTCAAAATCAGCCATTAATTTTTGCAAAAGCTCATTACCTATTGCAGAGTTTTTTGCTTGATAGCTTTCAGTAAAGTTCATGCGAAATTCGCCAATTTTGCTCACTAATGCCATTGTATTAACATCGAGTGCCGTTAAAATTTCAACGTTTTCGTTTTCATATTTTTCACCAGCAATACCTATTCCGTCCATCACTGCCTCTAAATACGTATCTACTGACTTAACTGCAGTTACTGCTTTACTGGTAGCATCGTTCCAAGATTCAAGTGAAGCTTTTCTTGCATCAACAGTGCTACCCACACGCTTTTCATATTCAGAAAGAAGCGGTGAAAAAACTTTTAAAAATTCAGCAATATCATGCACACGCATATCATCAGTTTTTAGTTGTGACAAACTTTTTAAAGCATTTTCTGATTTTTTAACATCAGCAATGACCTTGTTGACATTAGCAATATATTTATCATCAGATGATGATAAATATAGAATCATATTATAACCAATATCTGATACGTCCCTTGAAAGATTATTGTAAATTCCAAGTTCTGAAATATAGATAGATTCAATGGTTGCCGCATCTTTTTGTGATGTGTTCATTGCTGTAATTCCAATATACCCTAACACCACAAGAAGTAGTGTGATAATTGAAAAACCAAGACTCAACTTAAAAACTACACGTAAATTTTTCATAGCGTCCCCTACTTTAATAATTTTTGTACAGTTTAGACATTAAATACTAAAGCTTAACTTAAAAAAATGAAATTATGTGAAATTATAACCTAGCCAAACGGCAAAACTATGCCATGTGTATTATTAATAATATAGCATAACTTTTACTAGTCAATCTAATTTAAAATTTTTACGCCAAAAATTTTAATTTTTTTTATTTGATTTTACTTATCTTAAAATCACATTTAGAAACAAGTGTTTAACTGCCAATTTAAAAATTAAATTTTATAAAATAGTTGCAAAATGCACGCCCATTCAACCACTTTTAGGGACGTTCAAAATAAATTATAGCTTGTTTTACGTGACACATTTTTTTTTCTAAAACAAAAACTTTGTGAGTAGGTGCGGGAAAATCATTTTTCAAAGCCATAAAAATGCAAGAAAAATGTATTGTATTTTCATTATTCTTGCATTTTCATTAGTACTTTTTAAAGATTATTTTGTTTTGTTTCCAAGTGTTAATATATTTTTACCTTAGACTAAGCAGTAAGCATTATTCAGGATTTCTAACCCTTTTCCCTGCATCAAGTTCAAGAGTTCCAAAACGCTCTTCATGCTCTCTCACGCTTTGAGAAATAGAAATTGCTAGACGTTTAGCTGTATAAGGATTCATAATAATACGATTAGAAAGTTGTAAAATCATATCAGCGCTAACACCTTCTTCTTGTGATGGCACTGTTTGATTGATACCAAAAGTGATAAAAATTTCTTCTGGTGTCGAATGCATTTGGAATGCATTTGCATAAGATGTTTCAATTTTGTCAGAATTTACATTGAGTCGAATTTGTTGGTTTTCAGAATTTTGGTTCATTTATTTGCTCCTATTTGTAATGTGTTTTAATTATTAGCATATTACAAACAGACTTACAATAGTTCAAAACCAAGCACATTAAACTTAATGAGTAACAATAAAAAGCAAATAGCATAATTTATGCTTTTGTATTTAGTGTAAGTTGAAATTTTGCTGCGAACTAATACTTAATTATAGCTAAACTTTTTACAAAAAAAGAGGTAGAAAACTACCCCTTTAACCACTTTTGCGGCACTTTATACGTGCCACCCCCCGCTTACACATGAAACATGTGTAGAGAAAAACTATTGTCTAAACTACAATTGCAATAAGTTAACTTTAACTATCGTCAATTATAGGGATTACTTTAGGCTTAAGCCAAAAAAATAAACTCTATTTTTTTAATAAATATTTTTTAGCAATAATTTCAATATATTAAATGCAAATAAAAATTATTAAACTTAATCAAACTAGGCTTGCAAGTTCTTTATTTTAAGGCTATGATACTTTCCATTAATATTTGTAATTTTAGGAGAACTCTAATGCGCAATGCCTTAAAAATAATGATGTTGCTTAGTATAATCATGCTTGCTAGCCAAAATGCTCATGCAGCAGCTAAGACTTATTCAGTATTACCATTTTTTGTTGATGCTCCTGCTAGCTTAAAGTATTTAGAGCAAGCAGTTGTTCCGATGTTAAATTCACGCTTATATGTAAAAGGTCAGCTTGAGCCAATTAGCGAAAGTATTTCTAAAAAACTTAAAGCAGTAAAAAATAGTGATGATGCAAACAAAGCTTTAAAAGCTAGTGGTGCAAACTATTTAGTCTGGGGTGCAATTAAAGTTGAAGGTGACAGTGCTTTAGTTGACATGAGAGTAATTGGCGAAAAGTCATGGAAAAAAACTCAAAAAGCTCCACTTAGTGCCCTAATTTCTACCTTACAGAACATGTCTGCAGCTTTAAATGCTGAAGTTTTCGGTCGTGGTGCTAGAGGTAGCAATGTTGGCTCTAGCGCAAAAAGAAGTGCACCAAGCAACAATAACTTTGTTGTAAACGAAAGTGCTGTTGGCAAGCGTGATGTTTATTTAAATTCACAATTCCGTTATGAAGGTGCTGATGGCAATCGTCATAGAAGCCAAGCTTTGCCTATCGTTTCTATTGGAATGGTACTTGCTGATGTTACAGGCGATAAGAATAATGATATAGTTATCTTAGCTGAAGACAGAATACAAATTTACAGTTGGGGCTATGAGCGCATGGAATTAATTTCAGAGCGTACAATCTCAAGAACCATGAATCCACTTTCAATAAGATCAATTGACCTTGATGGCGATAAAGTTCATGAAATCATTATTAGCATGTTTGATGCTGATAATACTGCGCCTTATTCCTTTATTTATAGTGCAAAGGGCAAAGCAATCACTCCTATTGTTGAAAATATACCTTATTTCTTAAACGTTGTTAAATTACCACCTGCTATGACTCCTACTTTAATTGGTCAACGTGGTACAAAAAATTCTGATGTGTTTGATAAGGTTGGTGTTTACCAAATGATGCTCAACGGAAATAGCTTATTGCAAGGTTCAAGAATTGCTATTCCTGATGATGGAAATGTTATGAATTTCACATGGTTGCCAGATTCTGCAAAAGACGGTGGCAATAAAATGGTTGTTCTTACTAAAGATGAAAATATAGCTGTCTATAGTGATAAATTATCACGCATGTACTTATCAGATGAGAAATTTTCTGGAACTGCGATTGGTATTGATGAGCAAACAAATATGTCAGGTCTTGGTGTTGATGATGTTACAATTCCACGTAGATACTATATTCCAATGCGTATGATTGCTGCTGACCTTGAGGGTAATGGCGACTACACCTTGCTTGCAAACAAGCCAATTTCTGTAACTGCACAATTTTTTGATAGATACCGCTTCTTCCCTGAAGGCGAAATTAGCGACCTTTACTGGGACGGTGTAGGCTTATCACTTTTATGGAAAACAAGACGTATTAAGGGTTCTGTATCTGATTTTGCTGTCGGTGATATAGCAAATGATGGAGGAAAAAGCCTCGTTGTTTGTATTAATACTCACCCTGGCGCAATTGGAACAGCTAAGCGTAAAACAATTATCCTTAGCTACCCGCTTGATGCTAGCCAAACTGACGATATGAATTCACCAATTCAATAATTAATATCTTTTAATTGTAATAAAAAAGCCACCTTAGTTTATTAGGTGGCTTTTTTTGTACTTTAAAATTTTTTGTAAGTTGGCTAAAAATAAGCTTACACAAAATAAAAATTAAAAGTTTTTTGAAAATGTGTGGAAAGACTTTTTTACAAAAAAGTTTTTCCACAAAAAATTAAAAAAAACAAAATTATAAAAACTTATCTTTTTTAACTTCCCAAATTTTCACAGTAACATCATGGCCTGTAAATTCAGGATAGGTTGATTCTTTGTGAGTACAATAAACATTCATATGGTGTGAAAAAAGTTCTGGTAGAATGTTTTCATAAATTTTACGTGAGGGTTCAGCAATCCAAACCACACCTTTAGGACTTAAAGCATATTCTAAAAATTTAGCTAGTGGCTCTGCAAAGCGTTTTTCATACATAATATCACCGCCAAAAGCAAAATCAATACTTCCTGCTTTTACCCCTAGCTGTCTAAAATCCATATTAGCAAAACAGATATCATTAAAATTATTGAACCGTGCATTTTTATTTGCATATTGCAAGGCTTCAAATTCATAATCAAAAGCAAGCACCTGCGCTCCTTGGGAGCGTGCAGCCATGGCAGTTAAGCCCAGTCCACAGCCAATATCAAGACACATCTTACCTTTAATCTTATCTTGTTGGCTAAATAAATATTTTGACAAAATACAAGAAGAATCCCAAAGCTCAACCCAATACGGTAACCTCTCATCTTCATTAGAAAAAGAGGTGAGGTTATTCCATATTTCTTCTAAATCACCAGGTCGAAATAAAGTAAAATTTTTATCACAAATTTTAATATCAATTCGACCTGGTGTTTTTTTGATAGCTGTTGGAGGCGTAACTACTTGCTCATTAAAAGCGAGTGTAGCTGCGCTAAAGCTATTATTTTGACTTGAGCTTGTTTGCATTATTTCTCAATCCAAGATGCTAATTTTGTATTATATTCTTCACTAGTTAAACTTTGAACATCATACATTCCAGCATTAACTCTCTGCCGGTTAGCTTCTGATAATAAAATTGCAGAGGCAACAGATACGTTAAAACTTTGAATCATACCATACATATTAATATATACTAAACCATCAGCAATAGCTAATAAATCTTCTGGGATACCCTTATGTTCATTACCCATAATAATTGCAGTTGGCTTTGCATAGTCATACTCACCCATTGGCTTTGCGTCTTCTGTAAAATCAGTTGCAAGCAGTTGATATCCCTGTAAAGCTTCTTTTAAACTTTCAAGATTATCATGGCGGACAGTATCTACCCATTTGCGAGCAGAAGCAGAAGTCTTGCGAGCTAGTTTTGGAAACACATTGTCAGTATAGTATAAATGAACCTTCTCAATACCAAACGCATCACAACTACGGTAAATCGCAGATACATTATGTGGATCATGTATATTGGCTAATACCAATGTTAAATCACGCTGACGAAATTTTAAAACTCGCTCAATTTTCTCACGTCTTCTACTTGTAATTTCTCGCATATTATACTCACTTTTTAACTAATTCACTCATATTAAGCTTGATATTCTTTGTTGATTTCTTCAATCTCTTCTTCAAGTGCACTCATTTCTTCAACAACAATATCAATTTTATTCTTAACATCATTAAACATTTTTAATTTTTCAGTAGCATTCTCACCATTTTCATAAGTTTCTTGCAAACTTAGAGTATGTTCAAGCTCTTGCTGTTCTTCAATTAAAATTTCAAATTCTTTTTCTTTCTTTGCATATTTATCTTGAAGAGGTTTAAGCTTTTTATACAGCAAATTACGTCGTTGCGCCTGCTCATGCTTTAATTTCTTCAAATCTTCCCTGTTTAAGTTGCTACTTACAGCGTTCTGCTCAACAGGCTTTTCAATAATACTTTTACGTCGGGCTTCATCATATTTTATAAAGCTATCATAAACAGTTATGCCACCATGCTTAACTTCCCAAAATTCATCTATAATTTGAGAAAGTAAGTAACGATCATGCGCAACTAAAATAATTGTTCCAGAAAAGTCACTTAAAGCTTCTACTAAAGCCTCACGACTTTCAAGGTCAAGATGGTTAGTTGGTTCGTCCAAAACTAAAACATTGCACTTAGCTAAGAATAAAGAAGCCAGCACAAGCCTTGCCTTTTCACCACCAGAAAGAGAATTTACAAAACGCTCAAAATACTCACGCCCAAGCATAAATAAACCAAGCACTGACTTTAGCTCTTCTTCAGTAGTACGAGGGTCAGAAAGGCGACGCATTTCTGTTAGTACTGTATTGGTAGCTGTTAGAATTTCAGCTTGATGTTGGCTGTAATATCCTAATTTTACTAATGAACCACTAACAAGCGAGCCAGATTTTTTTTCTAATTTGCCTGCTAGGATTTTTAAAATTGTTGATTTACCAACACCATTATGCCCAACAAAGGCTATGCGCTGACCATTGAAAATATTGAAATTCAATGGATCCCAAAGACTAACACCATCTTCAAATTGAAAGGCTAAATCAGCCACCGCAAAAATAACCTTATCAGCTTTACTTGGTTCAGGCATTTTAAAGCTAAGCTCTCTTTGCTTTGGTTCAATCTTTATATTTTCAAGCTCTTTGCCAAGTTTTTTTGCCATTTTTTGGCGAGAACCAGCTTGCCGTGCTTTTGTGGCTTTTGCTGAAAACCGCCTAACAAAATCCATTTTTCGCTCAATTTCTTCGTTTAGTCTTTTAACTTCACGTTCTTTTTGTTCTTCAAGTTCTGCAAAAAGTTCCATAAATTTGCTAAAACTCATCTTACGAAATAATGGTTTTGACCCCCCTAAATATAATACATGTGTGCCAACCTTATCCATAAAAACACGATCGTGAGCTACGAAAATAAGCACGCCTTGATAGTTCATTAAAAAGGATTCTAGCCACTCAACAGCTTCAATATCTAAATGGTTAGTTGGTTCATCTAAAAGCAAAACATCAGCACCAGCAGTTAAAATTCTAGCAAGCTTAGCCCTTTCACGCCAACCACCAGATAATAATTTTAAGGGCAGATTCCACTTGTCTTGTTCAAAGCCAAGACCAGATAAAACAGCCTGTGCCCTGTGTTCTGGGTTATACCCATAAACTTGCTCAAGCTCGGCATGCTTAGCATTTAAGCGTGAAATCGTAGCTTTATCATCTGATTTGATGGCATTATCCCACTCTATCCAAAAATCACGCCAATCCGGCAATACAGATTGCACCCATTCTAAAAGAGGAACTTGCAAGCTCTCTTCATCAAGCTCTTGCTCAACATAGCCAACACGGCAATTTTTTGGCAAAATAATTTTACCTGCGTCGACCTGTTCATCGCCAATAATTAGGCGTAACAAAGTCGATTTGCCACAACCATTTGGTCCGCAAATACACAACCGTGTACCAGAATCTATATCTAAGGAAAAGTCGGTGAAAAGATCATTTCCACCGAATGCCTTACTAACATTTTCAATCGTTACGTTCATTTATGCGCTCAAGTCTAGCAGATTCTTGCTTTCTTTCTCTTGTGCCTAGTTTTCTGTGCTCGTCCCATTTTGCAGAGCGTTCTTGATGTCTTGCAAATACTAAAAAGCCTGTATGTGCAACCATTCGATCATCAGGGCGAATTCTATCTGGCACTGGTTTCCAGCGTCTAATAAAAATTTCGCAAACATCAATATCATCAAAAGGTCCTTTTTCAAGACCAAGTAGCAAGTCGCTAACCTGATTAACGGTTGGCAGTAAAAAAGCTAAACTAGCTCCAGATTTAACAGCATTTGGAATATGCTTCAAATACTCCCAAGGTGTACGTACATCTAAGAATAAAGCATCAGCATCGGTAATATCCAAAAAGCCATTTTCAATGTCATGGTTATAAAGTGTCACATTTTTGCCAACACCTGCCCATTCTAAATTACGGCGAACAAGTTTATGAAATTCTTCGCGAGCTTCAAAACTATGAACTTGTCCCGTTTGACCTGAAAACCAAGATAAAGCAGTAGTTAAACCACCAGACCCACTGCCAGCTTCAATCACCTTACGCCCTTCACCAACGCCCAAACGCATACATAAATACGCAATATCTTTAGGATAAATAATTTGAGTTTGGCGTTTAACTCCACGAACCAAGTCATAAATAGTTGGCTTTTGTATTCTAAATGGAATACCAATATTTGTTAGGACTTCTGTCCCAAAATCTGCTTGAACAATATCGCTCATTTTTAGCACACCTTCACCCGTGTGAAGGTCTTTATTTTCCTCTACTCTGATAATTCGTCTTTTACCTTGCGGAGTTAGAACAATAATTAATTCTCCGTAATTTGGCATAACTTCTCTCTTTTATTCTATAATTTTTACAGGCTCACCAACAGTAAGCACTGGCATATTTAATTCATCATAGCCAATTAATTTTAACTTAGCCATGACAACTCCATTTATAAGTTCATTTCCAACTTCAATAAGTTGCGCTTGTAAATCAAGCCCAGACACTTGAATATTATAAATCGTACCGATTTGCAAACTTTTAACATGCTCAGGTGCAACACTTGCACTAATCCATAAGCTTGTCGCCAAAACATCACTCATTTTAAGCAGTATCTGCCCAGTTGAAACCTTTGCTCCCTCACTTATATTTAAATAAGTGATTTTTCCATTATATGGTGCAATAAAGGCTCTAGCAGATAAATTTTGCTTTAAATTCACACGCTTAGCAACTTCAAGTGCAATTTGTGTTTCCTGATAAGATTTTAAAGCGCTTGCCCTGTCTAGGCTTATGGCTTCAAATTTCTGCTTTGCCTGGTCAAGGCTTAGGCGTATTGAGGCTTCTTTTGCCCTTGAATTTTCGCTATGTGTTCCGTTTGCATCTTGCCCTGCACCACGCATTGCAACTAGAATCTTTGCATGTTCTAAGCTAATTTTTTCAATTTCAGCTTGAGCATCTGATTCCATACGTTCTAGTTGTTTTAACTGATTATAGAGATTTTGCAAACTATTAGCTAACATATTAATATCAATATTATTTTCACCATCAAAATCAGGCTTCAATTCAAATAGAGTTTGTCCTTTTTTAGCAATTTGATTAATTTCAACTTGCATGTTTAGTATAGTACCAGAAATAGGAGCACTAAATTCAGAAATTTCTCCATTAATTTTAGAGTCTTGAAATATATTAATCTTAAAAAATTGCATATACACAAAATAAAATGCAACACAAAGCAAAATTGCAATTATAGCTAACGATAAATATTTTACTTTATCATTATTTTTTTTAGGTTTTGTAGTTCCCATGTTTAAGGCATTCAAATTATTGTCAGGCATAATAGCACCTCAGAATTATACATTAGGTCTAAGTTAAATATTTTTTATTTGTTATATCAATATATTATAGAACAACCAAAACCACTTAGTTGCACAATACATAAAAATCTGGCATTTTACATTTTTTCAATTTTATGTAATTATTACAGCAAAGCTCGTGCCAAAGCTGTTAGCATATTATAGTTCAGGCTGACAAATAAAACAAGCATATCGTTTTATATAGTTTATTTTAATAAAAGGAAAGTCAAAATAATGAAAAAATTTTTAATATATTTACTATTTCCACTTTTATGCGCTTGTAACACAAAAATGTTGAGTGTTGTTGACGAAGGTGCTTTTTCAAACGCTGTTAGTCATATGCCTGAAATACTATATGCCTATAGTATAATTGACGAAAACAACTACTATATGCAGTCATACACTAACCAAAGCCTTGATGATGTTGGACAAATCTTATACGAAAAATTAAATAGTAATTTTAGCTATCCAAATATTGTAAATAATGAACATACTAGCTTTGCAAAACGTGCTAAAAAAGGCGATAAGGTTAAATTTAGCTCAACAGGTTTTCATGCTCTGCAAGGTGTTGATATTATAGATACTAATATCATAGCTGTGGCTGATTTTAACTCTGATGGTCAAGAAGACTGGCTTATACTAAGCTCTGTCTATCAAATTGTGCATAAAAAGAAAGACTTATATTATTTATTAGTTGAAGATATTTATGCAAATGAGCTAGATCCATTGTTTTTGAGCAGCTATGATGTTGATGCAAAATTATCTCTAAGCCTTGAAGAAATTAGAGAACGAGCAAAGGTGACCGATAGAATTCAAGGTCAAGATAAAATTATTGAGCCTCCTAACAAAACTAAAGCTTTAAAAAATGATAATTTAAATGAAACTAAGTTAAGTAACTAAGTTAAGTAATTAAGTTCTAAACTCAAGCAAAGATTTTTGCTAGCTTATTTAATTATACTAGACAATATAAGTGGCTTTAATAATGAAACTTTTACATCATGAACCTTGTAAATCTCGAGCATATCACGGATTGCATCATAGCAATTATGACATGGTGCGATAACTAAATTTGCGCCAGTTTGCTTGATTTGCGCCAACTTAAAGGCTAAATTTTTATTTCGATGTTCCTTATAAATTCCAATACCATTTAATCCACCACCGCCACCACAACAAAAGGCATGCTCCTTATTGTATTCCATTTCACGAAAATCTTCAGCAATGTAGCTCATTATTTCTCTTGTGTACTTTGCTAGCCCACCGTTACGCACATAATTACAAGAATCTTGTATAGTTACAATGTTTTTTATTTTCTTTGTTGGATCAATTTTTAATTTGCCCTCACGCAAAGCAAGTGCAAGCCATTTTACATAATGAGTATAAGGAATTTCAGTTTTACCATCTTTAATATCCGCAAAGTAAGGACCTTCAATTGCTGTTGCCCTATAAGCATGACCACACTCAGTACTTACAACTTGCTTTGGATTTAGACGCTTTACTGCGTCATAAACACGCTCAACATTATACCTGCAACCTTCAAAATCTCCAGCAAACATTGATAATGAAGTTGCTTCCCAACCATGGCTTGGGACTGTAAAGTCTTCACCTGCCAGCTTAAATAAGCTTACGGCATCAGCCATATCTTGCGGATAATGCTTAATTTCCCTAGCATTTAGTACGTACATTATATCAGCATTTTTTTTATCTACTGGAATTTCAAAGTCTTCAAACTCTTCTGAATATTCTTCTACTAACCACTCACAAGTATCTAAGAAATCTTCGTCAGTTACGTCCATTTGTGCGCCATAAATTCTATGCATACCAGAGCCAATTTTTAATTCATATGGTACAAAACCTTGCTCAAACAACAAGCCACGCAAATAACTTATCATAACACCTACATCAATTCCAAATGGACAGTACAAAGCACAACGATTGCAACATGTACATTTTGCATAAGCAACTTCCATTGTATTTATCATGAATTCATTATCAACATTCCCATTTTTTTTGATAATTTCACCAAGTGTGGATTGAATTTTATATGAAGGGATTTGGCTTGGGTCACAATCATTTGCGATATATGAAATACAGCTATCGGCGCAGATAGCACATTTAGCACACATATTTAGCCATGTTCTTAAGCGTGATTTACAAGTTTTTTCAAGACTATTAGCTAATTTTTTAGTATCAACTTTAAGTTCTTTCATCTGTTGATAATATTTAACGCCAGCCCTGTCGTTCAACAAGGCTTTTAATTCATCAATACTTGTAACTGGTTTTGAACTACATAAAATTGACATAAAATTCCTTTAATTTGTAGGCAATTATCCTGTCCTTATCACCAAGGAAACAAAGAGCGCTCACTTCCGCCACGTTTAACCGCATAATCTACACCAATTTGTGCCCGAGTAAATAGAAATAAAATCATATGTGATAATTTTGTAAATGGTGCAATTATAAGTAGAAATTCAGCAGAAAATATATGCATAAATAGCCAAAAATCATAATAAAACATATTTAAGCGGGCTAAAACCCCACTAAGTAAGACAAAGTAAACAAGAGCTAATATTAAAATATCATTTTTTTTAGTTAAAAACCTAACTTGCGCCAAACAAATTCGCCTAAGTGCAAACATAGTTGCACCAATTAAGGCTAAAACTGCCAAGTTATCTGCTAGCCACATTGGCATAGCTGGCAAGGAAAAGCCTAATATTTCACGCATTAACATTGCATGAGCTGGAAGAAATAAAACAAGCATAATCAAAGCATAGTGCAAAAATATAAATGCTAAGCTCGCAAAAATCTGTTTGCGCCAACTATATGTTCCAAAAGGTAATAACCACTTAATAATCGAAAAACTAGCACCCTTTATAGCTTGTTTTTTTTCGCTCTTATAAGCCACTCGTTCAAGTTTTTGGTCTAAGCCATTTATAAACCACCATATTTTATAAGTCATACCTAAAATAAAAACACTTAAGCTTGCAAACAGCAAAGGACCAGTCAATAAATCATATATCATAATGACCTCTATTTCTTTTTAGGAAATAAAAAACACCAAAAACTTGCAAAGGCAATTAGTGCCATTAAAATCAATAAATATATCATCTTAAACTCACTTATTCAACGCTAAATAAAGTTAATTTACTTGCAATTACACGATAAATTGTAATTATACAAGTTACTACAAATATAGAGAAAAACAGCTCCAAAAAACTAGGTATATAAGGTTCAAGCTGCCAATTAAAAGCAATTAGGCTAACAATATAGCGATTTAAAATAATACCTAAAATGCTTATTGTTGCTGCAATTTGCACAAATTTTAAATTTTTCTCCCTAGCTCCCATTGCAAACAAAATGCAAGGAACTAGAATAAAAAAAAGTAATTCAACTATATACAATAATCCATAAGAGCTTACTAGGTATTGCCAATTATTTTGCAAGCTCAAATCAAAAATTCTCATGATGAAATAAGATAACAAAATCAATGAAGCAGCTCTTGCAAATGCAAAGCTTATGCTGCTTGGAGCACTTAAATTTGCTATTTTTTTATACTCGTCTGTCATCTTATTTTCATAGTATCTATGAGCTAAACTCATCTCGATTATAACTATTGATAAACCGCTAAACCATGAAGATACAAAGAAGAAAAAAGGCAAATATTCAGAATACCATAAGGGGTGCATCTTACTTGGTGCGATTAAAAACAAGGCGCCTAATGAGGATTGGTGCAGAGTTGATAAAATAACTCCTAAAATCGTTAAGGCTATAGTTAAATATACTATTTTATCACGCCATTTGCTTAACAGTCTTATATCGTAAAGCTTTTTTATAAAATAATTTTGTTTTTTTAAATTATTTTCTGACTCGACACTATTTTTTTTCATCAAGTATTCTACTGGAATAATTGACCATTCTAAAAATAAAACTAACAAATAAATTGAAACACAAAGTGCAACTTCAAATAACACAGAACTTGTGCCAGCAAAACTAAAAAATGGATACGCTAGACGCCATGGCTGCCCTACATCATAAATTAAAGCAAAAAGCACAAATAAATAACCTAAAAATGCAGTCGTTATAGCTGGACGCACAGCAAATTTATACTTTTTTAAGCCAAATAGATAGCAACTTGCAGTTGTAACATATCCACCTGCAGCAAGTGCAACTCCACATAAAAGATCAAAAGCAACCCACAAGCCCCAAGGGTAATCGTCTGATAAATTTGTTACGCTACCAAGTCCAAATCCAAAACGTAAAATTGTTATAATAATCCCAAAACAAAAAATGAATAGCGTTAGTAAATTAGCAAAAGAACGTGGTACAGCATTTAGGCTTGGGCAAAAATCTAATAAGCCTATAGCGTTTAAAACCTTTTCAATTCTTATCCAAGTTATTGCATTTAAATTACATATAAATTCAGATAATTTTATCATTATTTATTCTCTTTTTTATCTCTGCTCACTGTTTTAGCTTTTCCACTTTGATTTTTAGGCTTTGCTTTATTTGCAGTTGAGCTTTTAACTTCACTCGTAGCTTTAGTACTCTTTTCCTTGCTTGGGCTTTCTTTCGATATTTTTGGATAATCTAAAACAGGCAACTTATCAACTGCATCTCTTAACATTTGTTCTGTTATCCCACGTTTTTGTAAACGCTCTCTATAAGCTTTTAATGCTTTTTCTTTTTGAATTTCAAGTTCTTTTTCTAATTTCAAATCAGCTTCTTCTTTAACTTTTTCAGTTGCCATATTAACTGCCTCCATTTTTTCATGTTCAGCTTCATTTTGGCATAGTTTTGTAATCGCATATGCACCACCAAGAACTACCGGCAAAAATCCTGCAATGAATGGAACTGTTTCAAGAGCATCTTGCGTATACTCACTTGCAGCCTTTGTTCCTAAATTTTCATTCATTCCAAGATATTTAAACTCCTGCTTAGAAATATAGAGCCAAGCAGAGCCTCCCATTTCACGCTCACCATAAACATGTTGAACGTAACTAACATCTTCTAACAAGCGTTTTTTAGCTAGTTGCAAAAGTTCACTCCGCTTACCAAATACCAATGCGCCTGTTGGACAAATTTCAATACAGGCTGGGATTTTTCCATCTTTTAATCTATCCTTGCACATGGTGCATTTTTGAACCAGTGGATTTAATGCCTCTGTATACTCATAGCCAGGAATACTATAAGGGCAAGCTATAATGCAATATCTACAACCAACACAAATACTTGCATCATACGAAACAACTCCACTGCTTTCTTTTTTAAATGCTCCAGACAGACAAGCATTTGCACAAGCAGGCTCATTGCAATGATTGCATTGCTGTTTGCGAAAGACAGTTTTTGAATTATGCATATACTTATTTACAACAGTCCAGTCATATGCTGATGTGCGTCTTTCTTTATCTAACACATCAAAATCATCATAGTTTTGTTGTGGCAATTTATTGAAGCTTGCACAAGCTTCTTCACATTTTCGACAACCTATGCATAGACTAGTATCGTGCAAAACACCAAAACCATCTGATTGCGCCTTAACCGATAAAGCTGCCGCAACTTTATTTGGCACTGAACATGTTCCCCCGGCAGCTGTCAGCAGTGTCAAAAAAGTTCTTCTTTTCATTTAAAACTCCCATTTGGATAATATGCAACATATACTACTACTTAATATGTCACATACACAGTGAAACAAAAATCATTTTTTTAAGACATGACAATAACCACAATCAGTTGAATTAACTTTTTCAATTTGCATTTTTTCATGGCATTTCATACAGTTATTATGATATGCTACTTTTAGTGATGGTATATCATTTATAATATCATTTTCACGCCCGTGACAACTTTCACAAGCGGGCGGATTTTCGACAAAAAAGTTTGACATGCCAGTATTATGATGACATGCAACGCACATTGTAAAATCATTATGAAAGCTTGAAGCTAAATTACTGTTTTCAGTTCTTTTGATTAAAGCATCGTAAATCTGCCTATGTGGAAATTTAACTGCGCCATATTCATTTGATAACACATCAATCTCAACAATTTCAGGTATTTTTGATAATTTTTCGTCGTTTATACCTAATTCTTCAATATCAATATGACAAACACTACAATTATCAACTTTAGCATTTACCGCTATAAAATTATTATGACACCCGCTACAATTTATATCTTTTTCAGCCTGCAAATTATGACATCCAACACATGAATTATCTGCTTTTTTGCTATGCATTGCAGTATATGAATTTACAAAATTTCCATTTATACTTCCCTGTTCAGTATGACAAGCTGAACAAGATGAAATTTGCTTATGGTGACAAGTTGAACAGCTCAAATTAGCATTCTGATGAGCTTTATGATTGAAATAAACTTGAGCCTTAAATTCTTTATGCTCTATTTTTTTTTCACCATTAACATTAAAGTAAATATCTTCAACTTGATTATATTTCACATTATTTGTTTGCAGTTTATTATATTCTTCTAAGTCTTTTTGTAAATTTTCATTATGGCAAGCCGTGCAAGATATCGGTACAATAGAGTTTAAATATAAATTGTTTGAAGCTGAAGCGTTAATAACAAGCTTTGCTTTTTCATCATTTTTTGCTTGCTCAAAAACTCCAGACTCTTTCGCAATTTCATAGTGGCAACCAAGACAAAGTAAATGCTCTGCACTTTGCAAGGGTATTATATAGCTGGCTTCATTATCACTTACATTTTGTCCAAAAGCTTTATGACAGGTTTCACAATTTTGCTTACTAAAATTAGTATTAATTAAAAGTTTTTTTGCATCAAAATCATGGTGACATCGTTCACAAGCTAAGTCTAAATCATTACTATGATAATTATGCAAATAGCCACTAAATTCAAGTGTTTTACTTTGATGCGAACTTGCTAGCGTTTGAACCTTGACTATATTTTCATCATGGCAAGTTCTACATTCTAAAAGTTTTGGACCACGATTGAAGTCATTATGGCAAGAAATACAATTTTTGTGAAACTCATCTTTTAGCGTTACAGCCTTAGATTGTTTATCTATATTCTTAAATTTAGTATTAAAGTATTGACCATTAGAATTTTGATCATGGCAGGTTGAACAATCCTTACCCATACTTGCAATTTTTGTTTCATGTAAAAGGTGATCAAATGCAACCACAGGCATTTCACTATTCATTGAATTAATATCAATCAAAATGTAGCGAGTTGAACTATTTAGATTGGATTTGGAAAATGAATTAGTATTTGCGTAAGAGAATGCACTAAAAAAAATTAGTGTAAAAAACAGAAAAAAACTTGATCGCATACTTGTAATTTTATGCATGGCTAATCCTTAGCGCAGATTACATTAACGAAATATTGTTACTGAAAATTACCCTGCAAAAAGCCAAAATCACACTAAGAGCAAAAAACACAAACAATACATCATATTCTAATTTCGGACAATATTGCAATTATTGAAAGCAATATAAGGCACACACTGCTAGGCATAAGTGCAATTTTATTTAACTGCAAAATTCCAGAGCGAAAGAGCCTTTACTTAAGTTAATACTCGCAATCTAAACTTAAAAAAACTATAAGGCATGATATATTTATGTTTAACTCAACTTAGCAACTTAATTGGACTTTGTCAATTACAACTATAGTAATTTCAGATGAAATTACTATCATTGACTGCGCTAGCAGGCAATCATTGCGAAAGCATAAGTGCAATTTTATTGCACTGTTAAGTGCTGGAGCAAGTGTGACTTTGCTTACGTTGATGGTAGTTATGTCAACTTAAAATACTATATAGTCGATGATGAAAAACATGTTAACATGTTGTAATAAAAAAA
>CAYJPK010000038.1:0-18733 GCA_964372035.1 uncultured Desulfovibrionaceae bacterium
AATAGTTTTACACTGGTAATATCATGTAAGTTTTATTTCAAATAATACGCCATGCGCAAAAAGATTTGGAAAAAGCTTAGCTAAAACATTGTGAAAAGGGGTGAATATTTTTCTTATATCATTGCGTTTTGGAACAAGAGTTTCATAGTAAAGCCTGCTACTATCAACATTGAATTCCATAAAATTAATACTCTCATCATATGACATAATCCAGCGATGCCTATCTTCTACAGGAGAGTTATGAAATGTATATTTTGAGCTAATGCCATTTCCCATTAAAAAGCTCGTGCGAAATTTTATATAAAAAATGTTTGGTAGTGATACATAAACGGCTTTTCTGGCTATTCTCATCAATTCTTTTAAAGCTTCATGTGGTCTGTCAAGGTGCTCTAACACGTCCATTGCAAGTACAATGTCGTAAGAATTATCTTCATATTCTAGAGGCTTGTTCAAGTCACACGCTAAAACTCCATCTGTTGGAATTAGGTCCGTGCCGTAATATTGCTTACAATTATTCAAGTGCGGTTTAATGGTCATAGTCCTGCAACCAATATCAATAACTGTATAGTCTTTAAACTTTTTATTTATGAGTTTTGCGCATCTCTCAAGGCGAATTGGTATAAGTTTCTTTGATTTATTTTTCATAATATCCTCGCTTGCTATTAATTTAAAAAATAAATTAGCAAAAGGATTGAAAGTCATTTTTAGCTTTTACAAAAAGTATTCATAAAAAAACTGAAAGAAAATAAAAAAAAGATAGAAGAAAGATGAAAGAAAGCAAATCTACAAAAAAATTCTTTGCAATAAATAATATTTTACAATATAGTGGTTGGGTGTAGATACAAAAAATATTAAATTTATAGGAAAAATATATGAAAATATTAGTTGTTGACGATGATTATGATATTAGAAATCTTATTAAGCTATATTTATTAAATGAATCAAGTGAAGTCTTAGAGGCAGAAAATGGTCTTGAAGCTCTTGAAATATTGAATAGTGATTTTGAAAATAGCATAGACTTAGTTATTCTTGATTCTATGATGCCACAAATGGACGGAACTCAAGCCTGCCTTGAAATTCGTAAAAAATACACTCTTCCAATTATTTTCTTAACTGCTAAGTCAGAAGATATGGATAAGTTTACAGGATTTTCTTCAGGTGCTGATGATTATATTACTAAACCCTTTAATCCTATTGATTTGATTTCACGTGTAAAGGCTCATGTAAGACGTTATAGAAATTACACACTTACTAACAATGCAAGTTCCTCTAACCAACAAACACAAGAAAGTAAACTTGATGAGCTTGAATATGGCGACTTGCGAATTAATTTTTCTGGTCGAACCATCACAAAAAATGGTATAGCAGTTAAATTGACAAAAATAGAATTTTCCATTTTGGAGTTGTTCTTAAAAAATCGCAAAAGAGTATATAGTCTTGATCAAATCTATACAAATGTCTGGGGCGAGCATAATATTCTTAATGCTGAAAGCACAGTTTCAGTGCATATCAGAAACTTAAGAAATAAGATTGAAGATGATATATCTAAGCCACAATATATTCAAACTGTTTGGGGAGTTGGCTATCGTGTGGACTGAGAAAATTGACTATTCTTTATATATTTCACTGCTTATGCAAATGATGATTTCTACCTTAATAAGTGTAGGTTTATTTTTAGTGTTAATCGCTATTTCTGGCTATTATGAGCAATATGAAAATGAAAAACTTTTTGCGAGCCAAGCAGAGCAAGTTACAATTTTAGTTGAACAAATACGTAATGAAGTTAAAAATGATCACCTGACTTTCAAGGAGGCCGACAAGAAGGATTTTGATGATGATAGCCCGTATCATGTTGAATTTTATAGAATAGATGATGATGAACTTTCAAAGTATAATTATTACAAAAATAGAAATTATATTTTTAATATTGCTTTTGCAGATACTGATGGTGTTATTGTATTTGAGTCAGAAGAGGCTGAATTTGCTTCTGAAACAAGCCATATAATTGCAGGAATTATTTCACTTATCCTTTTCTTTGTACTTTCAATTAGAACTATTTCTAAACTTGTATCATATATTAAAGTAATCGAAAGCGGTGTAAAAAAACTTTCAACTGATGATAAATTATATAAAATTCCAGTTGTTGGGAAAAATGAGCTAGCACGCTTAGCAAATAGCGTGAATAAAATAAAAGAGGAATTAGACCAAAAAACTAAAAAAGAAAAAGCAGATGAGCAGTACCAAAGAATGTTAATTACAAATATGTCGCATGATTTGCGTACACCGCTAACATCTATTATTGGTTATTTGGACTTAGCAAAAAAAGAAATATTTCTAAAAGATAGTATGAGCAAAGCCTGTTCTTATCTTGAAGTTGTCGAAAAAAGTAGCTTGCGACTAAATAATCTTGTAGCAGATTTATTTCTTTATAGTAAAATTTTAAGCAATGACATAAAAATCAATAAACAAAGCATTGATTTGAATGTTTTACTTTTGCAGATTATTGAGCTGAAGCCACAAAAAATTAAATTCAACTCAAGCATTAAAGATGCTACTGCATCATTAGACATCGAGGTATTTCACCGAATTATTGATAATCTTTTAGATAATGCAATAAAATACGGAACAAAAGATGAAGAAATTATTTTAAGTTCATATAAATCAAATGAGAATTTTATTATAGAAATTACAAACAAAACAAATGATGATTTATCCAGAAAGATTAATTTATTAACAAAAAGACTTTATACTGCTGATGAAAATAGAAAGCAAGGCTCCTCTGGGCTTGGCTTGTCAATTGTTTCTGAGCTTTGTAATAAAATAAATGCAAAATTCAAATTGACTTATAATAGTGGTATTGTAAAAGCACACATTAAAATTCAACGCTAAAATTTATTAAATTTTTATTATAAATCCTTTTAGAGCTTTTAAGACTAAAAGGATTTATTTTGATTTGTGAGACTAATACAACTAATTGTATAGCTGCCGAAACTCAAAAAAATCTTTCATATTTCTTCCAAAAATTTTCTGAAACTTTTCTATAAAAGCTAAAAAG
The DNA here is from genome assembly GCA_964372035.1 of uncultured Desulfovibrionaceae bacterium. Taxonomy (GTDB): domain Bacteria; phylum Desulfobacterota; class Desulfovibrionia; order Desulfovibrionales; family Desulfovibrionaceae; genus CAYJPK01. The sequence continues at coordinate 3,056 of CAYJPK010000038.1, forward strand.
AATTTCTATATGTCTTGTTATATTAATTTCAAGTTCAAGAGCAAATAGAAATGTATTTGTTTGGTTAAAGAAAAGCACAAGGAGAATAACCATGAAAAACCTATTAATACTCGCATTACTTAGCGTTGCTATAATACTACCGGCAAGCAATGTTTTTGCAGTCTATAAAGGACCATATTCAAGTAATTTTATTAAAGCAGACGTAGCTACTGCTCTTAAAGCAAGCGATAATACGCAAATGGTTCTTGAAGGCTATATTATTAGTCATGTTCGCAAAGATAAATATCTATTTAAGGATAATACAGGAACAATAATTGTTGAGCTTGATAAAGAAGATTTTTTTGGTGTAGATGTTGATGAAAATACGCATGTAAGGCTTTGTGGCGAAGTTGACAAAGGTTTTTCAGCTGTTGACTTTGACGTTGATTATATGAAAGTAATCGAGCTTACTCCTAAGGCAATTTTAAAATAATCCTTTTACTTTTTTCTTAAAGCTAAAAAGTAGAACGGAATGACATATAACAAACTAAATTAAAAGGAAAAAATTATGAAACTACTTACACTAATAACTTTATTTACTCTTACAGCAGGCACAGCTTTTGCCGCTTATGAAGGACCACATTCTGCTGATTTTCAAAAAGGTACAGCTCAAACTGCTTTGTCCGCAACGGACGATACAAAAATGATTTTGGAGGGTAAAATTATTAATCGGATTGGTAAAGAAAAATATACATTTCAAGACAATACAGGAAAAATTATTGCTGATATTGATGATAAAAAGTTTAAAAAAATAACAATCAATGAAAATACGCTTGTAAGGCTTACCGGTAAAGTGGATAAGGGCTTTGCAGAAGAAGTTGAATTTGAGGTGAAGGCAATCGAAATTATACAGTAGCTGTAATAACTTTGACTTTTTCGTAGAACTCCTTTAAAGACTTCCTAGGCGTATATTCATGGCAAATAGCTTGAATATACGCTTTTTAAAAAGCTTATTAGCACAAGGAAACAACATGTTTAAAATTCGAAGCTTACAATATAAAGACTTTATTAAGTATAAAGATATAGATATATTAAAGCATAAAATTAATTTTATTAAAGGTGAAAGTGGTTGTGGTAAAAGTACCTTACTTAAACTATTAAATAAAATAGAAGATTTTTCTGGTGGTGAAATATTTTATAAGGATAAAGCTCTTGCAGAATATGAAAGTATTGCCTTGCGTAAAGAGGTTAAACTTATTTCTCAAAATCCTTTTTTATTTTCTGGAACAATCAAAGATAATTTTAAGCTTTTTTATGATTATTGTGACGAAAAATTAATCACAATCGAAAAAATGAAATATTTTCTTAGCTTACTTGAAGCTAATTTCGATTTGGAAAGTGAATGTGATAAATTATCAGGTGGTGAAAAACAAAGGGTATATATAGCAATTTGCCTTTCTATGGAAGCTGAAACAATTATGCTTGATGAAGCAAGTTCTGCCCTAGATAGTAAAAATGCAAACAAAGTTTTTGAAAATATTATCAGTTATGTAAAAGAAAACAATAAAACCTTAATAGCCATTAGCCATGATGATGCGCTTGTAAATAAATTTGCAGAAAATATAATTGATTTGAATGGAGTAAAAACAAATGAATAGTGCAGTCCAAATAGGCATAATCAATTTTTCGTTTATATATTTACTTCTTATTATTGTAGGTGTTGTGATGAGAATTAGCAAAATTTCTCAAACAAAATTACTTTTTATTGCAAGTGTAAGAATGACTGCTCAGCTTGTTTTGGCGGGCTATGTGTTAATGTATTTGCTTGAAGAAGCATCACCTTTTTTGATTGTTTTGTATGTTGTTTTAATGACGGGCTACGCTATACACAGAGTTCTATCTGTAAATAAAGGTATTAATACAAAATTTAAATATATAATTGCTGCTTCAATATCCTCTTCAGCACTAATAGTTATTATGTTTTTTATCACAGTAGTGGTTGAAGAAAGCATTGTAAATCCTCAATATCTTATACCGATAAGTGGTATGATACTTGGAAATGCCATGACTGGTGTTGCTTTAGGCGTTAAGGCTTTTATGACAAAAATAAAGGATTCTAAACTTCAAATTGAAGTTTTACTTAATCAAGGTGCAAAGCCTAAAAAAATTCTTTTACCAATGGTTAATCATGCTCTTGAAACTGCACTACTACCTACAATTAACACAATGCTAGGAATGGGAATTGTTTCTCTACCGGGAATGATGACTGGGCAAATTCTTTCAGGTGAATCACCAATTACAGCCATCTTATATCAAATTTCAATTACAGTATGCATTTCAACAGTTGTTTGCCTAGCTGTTTTTTTGTCTTTAAGTTTTGGATATAAAACACTTTATAACAAAGAAAATCAATTTATTTTCTAGCTCGATGTGTCGAAGCTGAAAAAGTCATTTGCATGTCTTTTTCAGCTTCAGTCATTTAATATTTGAAATAATAAACTTAATAGTTCTTAAAAAAATGATGTTTATGTTGTTATCGTCTAAATATATCTTTCTTTGCCAGTCCAATAGGCAATTACTTCATATAACATACGAGGTTCAATTGGTTTTGTTATATGTTCATTCATGCCATGAGCTATACTTTTTTGTTTGTCTTCATCAAGGGCGTGGGCAGAAAGAGCAATAACAGGTAAGTTTGCAAATTTTTCTTGCTCTCTAATTTTAACAGTTGCTGTTAAGCCGTCCATAATAGGCATTTGAATATCCATTAAAACCAAGTCATAATTGTTTTTTTCTAGTAAATTGAGAGCTTCTTGTCCATTTGCGGCAATGTCAACAGTATAACCAGCCTGTATTAGCAAATCTTCTGCAACAAGCTGATTTATTTCATTATCCTCAACTAATAAAAGGTGGGCTGTTTTAATATTATCCGCTTGGCGCACAAATTCAATTACTTTGCTTTTTTCTTTTTTTTCAACTAATTTTAAAAGAGCAGAATAATAGAAAGTTGAGCCTTCACCAAAATCACTTTCTACCCAGATATCGCCCTGCATCATAGCTGAAAGTTTCTTGCAAATTGCAAGACCAAGCCCAGTTCCGCCGTATTGCCTTGTAAAAGAAGTATCAGCTTGCGTAAATGCCTCAAACAGGGAATTTTTTTGTTCGTCGCGTATTCCTACTCCGGTATCTTGAACCGAGAACAGGCATTTTACATTATTATTATCTAATATTTCAGCATTAAAGCTAATATTTATACTGCCTTTTTCTGTAAACTTGATGGCATTATCGATAAGATTAAACAGAACTTGCTTAATTCTAAAAGGGTCACCTAAAAGCGTATTTGAACAGTTTTTTGTAATAATATTAAACAGAAGACCTTTTTCGTCGCAGAGTGGTTTATATAAATCTTCCAGCTCGTTAAATACATCACTCATTTTAAAAGGAATTTCTTCTATCTGGAAATGACCCGATTCAATTTTAGAAAAATCAAGAACATCATTAACAATGCGTAGCAAATTTTTTGCAGATAACAATGATTTGCTAACATATTTTGCTTGTTCAGGCATCAAATCCGTTTGCTCTAAAAGATGCATCAAGCCTAAAATTCCGTTCATCGGAGTACGAATTTCATGGCTCATATTAGCCAAAAATTCACTTTTCGCAGCAGCATTTTTTTCAGCTATTGTCTTTGCCTTGCGCAAGTTTTCATTTGTTTTATTGATTTTACTAAGCATATTTTTAAGTGGACGTAAGTCGCGTATATAACAAAGAACTCCATAGTTATCTTTGTAATTAATACGGGTAAAGAGTATTTCGACAGGCAGGTTCTTACCGTCCAAGGAAATGTGGTTAAACTCTACGTTAGCAGAGCCTTTTTTGAGGGCTTCAATAAGCTTAAGCTCAAGCACTTTTGAAGATTTTGTTCCATTTGCTTGACGCTCTGGTAAAAGTTTATCAAAATTTTCAATATACTCTTCTTTCGACTTTAACTTAAATAGCTCTAATCCAGCATTATTGCAGTCAATTAATGTTAAATTTTCGTCCCAGAAATTAACAACAAGAGGCATTGAGTCAAGCATTAACTTATTTCTAAGCTCTGCATCTTCAGCTTCTTTTTTAGCAGCGTTTAAGTCACGCAAGTCCAGGATATAATTAACTAAAGCATATCCATCTTTATACTCAATGCGTCTTATGCCGATTTTAGCATGAAATTCTTCTTTTGTTTCTGGCATAGTGCACACGAAATCAAGAAAATAATTTCCACTTTGCAAAGCTTTTTTCAGAGCAAAATCCATTAATTCTTTAGAGCTTCTACCGTCTGGTTGTGTTTCTGGATATGTTTTTGAAATATTGTTTGAATATTGTTCCTTGGAAGTAAAGCCAAATAATTTTAAAAGTTCAGTATTGCAATCAATTAAGTTTAAGTCCTCACCCCAAAAAAGAACTCCAATCGGCAAACTTTCAAGCATTAATTTTGTGCGTAGTTCAGCTTCCTCAACTTCTTTTTGTTTTGCGCTTAATTCCCTTAAATCTTTAGAGAAAGTAACAATAACATCTTCGCCATGATAGCTTGCTTTTACACAGGTTTTGTCAACAGGAACTCTAGACCCATCAGGTTGCTTATGCATCCAATCAACATAGCTAATGCCCTTTTCCATTGCTTCATCGAACTTTTTATGTAAAGCAAAAAGACTTTCAGATCCATCAGGTTGATATTTTGGAGATACTTCATTAAATTTTTTATGATATTCTTCTTTATCTTTAAAGCCAAAAAGTTTAACGCTAGCATTATTGCAGTCAATAAGTTTATAGTCTTTATCCCAAAAAGACATGCTAAGCGGCATCGCATCAAGTACAACTTTATTGCGTTTTTCTACTTCTTCAGCGATGGCTTGACTTTGCCTTAATTCTTGTAAATCTAGAATATATTCTGCTATAACATCATTACCATCAAGCACAAGATGACGGCAAACACTAAAGGTTGGCACAGGGGTCTTATTCGCATCATGCCAAAGCCACTCAACCTTAAATTCACCAAGCTCCAAGGCTTTGTTTAGAACTTCAAGGCTATATTCACTTGATTGTCTGCCATTTTCCTGTAGGTGGGGATAAAAGGATTCTGGGTTTTGCTTATATTCATCTTTAGACTTTATCTTAAGTAAATCCATAAAGCTCTTATTGCAATCTATAAGTCTATGGTTGGTATCCCATAAGCAAGAAGCAATAGGTGAAGCTTCAAACATAGTTTTAGCATTTTTATCTTCATAATATAACTCTTCAAGGGTGTAGACCTTTTTTTGAGCTTTATTTAAAATAGCCGTAACAAACGGAATTTCTCCATAATTCATGCGTGTCAAGCTATACTCAACATTAACCTTCGAACCGTTAGGTAAAATATGAATCCATGGAAAGCTTTGACCGCTATGCTTAAATGCCTTAGCTAAGTTATTAAGCCATTCATCTACTGAATTTCTTAGGTTTTCCTGCTTTTCAGGATTAAATTTACATGCATTTTGTTCGTACTCTTCAATGCTTTGTGAATTAAAAAATTTTAAATAAGCATCAGTACAAAAAAGTATTTTTCCATCTTGTGCATAACAACATAAGATTAAAGAGCTATTCGAATACAGTTCTTCGAGAAACTTTATTAAAGAAACTTGAGAGTTAAAATTAGAATGCATAAAACTTATCCTCACCAAAAAAATTAAAACAATAAAAAATTTTAATTAGTAAGTAAATACTAAAACAAGCACACTCTGCGTATAACAGCCATAAAATGACATATAATTTACATAGTGTAAAGTCTATATTTATAACCAATCAAACTATAATCAAGAATATATTAAATTTGAATAATTTTCAAGCGAAAAAAGCTTTGTAAGGGGTGAATAATACATCTTTTTGGTATAATCGATAAGTAGGGTTTTACAAAAATTTAGAGCCACAAAAAAATGCGGCTCTAGTTTTTTTAACATAAGATTTAGCTAACGAACGTACATCAAAGGATTATATTATACAACATTCCATTATATCTGTACTGTGATTATTTTGTAGGTCTTGTGTTTATTACTATTCTTTAAACTATTTCATATATCATTTAACAAGGTCGTGTTAAAACTACGTTCGTTAAGCTGCCAAACCATCGTACTAGGGGGTACTTATATTATAAATAATTCCAGAAAATGCTTTGTCAACAAGCATTACAAATAAAAAAAGCCTAGCACTAAAGATAGAAAAAATATCTTAATAAAATCAAAGTGATAGGCTTTTAGAAAAAAATCGCTTGAGAGTTGTTTTAGCTGTTAATCACCATCAAGTTGAAGAGCAGCTAAGAAGGCTTCTTGAGGAAGCTCAACATTACCCATACGCTTCATACGTTTTTTACCCTCTTTTTGCTTTTCAAGGAGCTTACGCTTACGTGTAATATCACCACCATAGCATTTTGCAGTTACGTTTTTACGAAATGCAGAAACGGTTTCACGAGCAATTACTTTTTGTCCAATTGCTGCTTGAATTGCAATTTCAAACATTTGACGAGGAATGGTGCGTTTTAATTTCAAAGCTAAGGCTCTGCCATAATGATAAGCCTTATCTCTATGAACAATAACAGCCAAGGCATCAACAGGTTCAGCATTAAGCATAATATCAAGTTTAACAAGATTAGAAGTTTTATAGCCTAAAATTTCATAGTCCATTGAAGCATAGCCACGTGTAGCTGATTTTAAGCGGTCAAAAAAATCAAATACGATTTCAGCAAATGGTAATTCATAAGTAATCACCACTCGGCTAGTTGAAATGTATCCCATATTGACTTGAGTTCCGCGCTTTTCTTCGCATAATTTCATTACATTGCCAACATATTCGCTTGGTACGTGAATATCAAGCTTAACATATGGCTCATATAAGTTCGTAATTTTAGTTTGGTCAGGAAGCTTAGAAGGGTTGTCAATTTCAATCGTTTCACCATCAACTGTTTCTACTCTATAAATAACAGACGGAGCAGTTGCAATTAGTTCAACTAAAAATTCACGTTCAAGACGCTCTTGAATGATCTCCATATGCAAAAGACCTAAGAAACCGCATCTAAATCCAAAGCCTAGAGCTTGTGATGTTTCAGGTTCCCAAGAAAAAGCAGCGTCGTTTAATTGCAATTTTTCAAGAGCAGCTTTCAAGTTTTCATAATCACCAGGTTCACTAGGGTATAATCCACAGAAAACAACTGGTTGAACATCTTTAAACCCAGGTACTGGCTCATTTGCAGGATCGTTTATTAAGGTAATCGTATCACCAACCTTTGCATCTCCTAAGGCTTTAATATTACCGCATAAAAATCCAACTTCACCAGCTTTTAACTCGTCCATATCTTGTGTTTCAGGAGAGAAAACACCAAGGCGAATAACTTCATAAGTTTTTTCAGTCGACATTAATTTTACTTTGTCGCCTTTTTTGATTACGCCGTCCATAATACGGAAAAGTACAACAACACCTTGATATGAATCATACCATGAGTCAAATATAAGGGCTTTTAGAGGGGCATTAACTTCACCAACTGGCGCAGGCAATTTTTCAACAATAGCCTCAAGAACATCATCAACACCCATGCCAGTCTTAGCAGAAACAGGCAAAGCATCAGTACAGTCAAGCCCAATAGCCTCTTCAATTTCTGTACGTACTCTATCAACATCAGAACTAGGCAAGTCAATTTTATTTAAAACAGGAATTACGTCATGGTCATGATCGAGTGCTAAGTATACGTTTGCTAGTGTTTGTGCTTCAACACCTTGAGTCGCATCAACAACTAATAGGGCACCGTCACAAGCGGCTAATGAACGAGAAACTTCATAGTTGAAGTCAACGTGCCCTGGAGTATCAATCAAGTTTAAGATATAGTCTTTTCCATTTCTTGACTTATAAGGAATACGCACAGTTTGAGCCTTAATAGTGATACCTCTTTCACGCTCAAGATCCATTTTGTCGAGGTATTGTTCACGTTTTTCACGGTCAGAAACAAGCTTAGTGATTTCTAAAATACGGTCAGCCAGCGTTGATTTACCGTGGTCAATATGTGCTATGATACAAAAATTTCTAATGTGTTCTAGTGATGACATCTTTTTTACCTATATTTAGTTTATCCTGCCAAAGCCAGGAATATCGAAATGTTTTTCAAGTTTATTCAAAATAAAAGTCGCAATGCTTACAAGTCCTAAATAATATAAACCTGCAAATAAATATACTTCTGTTGGGCGAAAAGTCATAGAAACTAAAGATGAAGCCTCACCCATAATTTCCATGCAAGTCACTAAATATGCAAGCGAAGAATATTTTATTAAATATATAATTTCATTGCCACAACCAGGTAGTGCTCGCCTTGCAGCTTGCGGAACAATAATGTATAAAATCGTATGAAGTTTAGTAAATCCAAGGGCATAAGCAGCCTTTAGCTGTCCCTGCTTTATGGATAAAAGCGCACCACGAATATATTCTGACTGATAAGCACCAGTACATAAAATAAAGCTAAAAAGTGCTGCTCCATAGGCGTTAAAATAAATTCCAATATGTGGTAAACCAAAATAAATTACCATAAGTTGCACAATAAGTGGAACTCCACGTATAACTGCAACAAAAAAATTAGCAATCGCTTTTAGCTTACTATGACCAAAAACTCTAATGACACCAAGAAATAATCCAAAAATAAATCCTATAACTGCTGCTGGAACAATTAAAGCAACAGAGTAGAATAAGCCACGGTTTAAGGCAGGTAAAATGCTTTCATATATAAAATTTAAATCAAAGCCCATTATTCACCTATATTATTTTCAAGTAAGCCACAGAAATCTTTAGTTCTTGTTTTGGCTTGAGCATTTAATAATTCGCTTGGAGTGCCTTGTTCAATAATTTTACCTTGCTCCATAAATAAAATTTCAGTCGCAAGAGCTTTTGCAAAATCCATTTGGTGAGTAGCCATAATCATGGTCATGCCTCCTGCTGCTAAATCCTTAATGACATTCAATACTTCACCTACTAATTCAGGGTCAAGGGCAGAGGTTGGCTCATCTAAGAGCAAAATTTTTGGATCCATTGCGAGCGCTCTAGCGATAGCAACTCGTTGTTTTTGCCCACCTGAAAGTTGAGCAGGGAAGAGGTGTGATTTTGCAACCATGCCAACTGCCGCTAATTCTTCCAAAGCTCTTTTTCTTGCTTGCTCCTCGGTAAATCCACGAACCTTACGAAGAGCTATAGTAATGTTTTGCTCAGCATTTAAATGGTCAAATAAGTTAAAATCTTGAAATATCATTCCAACTTTTTGGCGCAAATCACATAAGCTTGTGCTGTTATTAACATTAACCCTAGTACCATCGAGGCTAATGGTACCTTCGTCAGGAATAATTAAGCAATTTAAGCATTGTAAAAAAGTACTCTTGCCACCGCCTGATGGACCAATGAGAACCTTTAACTCACCCTTGTTAACATTAAGCGAAACTGATTTCAAAATTTCTTTGCCGTCAATTATTTTAACTATATTTTCAGCCTGTAATATGTAAGACATAATTTTACCTTAATGAATAATATAACCTGGAATGGCTACACGTTTCTCGATTTTTCTTAAAAACATAATGCCAACAAAAGTTATGCAAAAGTATAAGAAACCAGCCACAATATACATTGTCAAATGTTCATATGTACGAGAGGCAACAGCGCCAGCCCTTGCCATAATATCAGGAGCACCTAATGCAAAACACAGTGCAGAATCTTTAAGCAAAATAGAATATTCATTACTCCAGCCAGGAATTGATAAACGAAGGGCTTGTGGAATAATAATGTTTTTTATTGCCATTTTATCTGTCATACCAAGAGCTTTTGCCGCTTTTAATTGACCTTGTGGCAGAGATAGTATGGACGCTCTAAAAATCTGAGATTGATAGGCAGCACTTGTAAAGCCAAGCACGATACTGCACGAAGTGATAGCGTCTAACTCAAGTCCGATGACTTTAAAAAAACCAAAATAGAACAAAAATAATAAAAGTAGAATTGGCACACCACGGAAAAACCAAACATAAGTTCTAACAAAAAACTGAATAGGTCGTGAGCCATAGACCTGTAAAACGGCTAAAGGAATGCCAAGAATAAATCCTAAAGCTAAGGCAGAAATAACAGTAAATACAGTTATATATGCCCCGCCTAAAATATAAGGCAGGGCACTGTATATTGTTTCAAATCTTGTTAGTAGAATTTCCATTTACTATTAATCTAATTTATATTTCTTTTTTAATTCTGCCCAGTAAGGGTCAGCCATCAACAATTTATAGCCTTCATTGATTTTGTTAAGTAAGTCGCCGTTCTTTTTGTTAACAGCAACACCAAAATCAACAACACTACCGAAACTTCCAACTTCTTTAACAGCAATATTTAAATTAATAGCATTTTGTGCCGGAGCAGAATCCATAGCACCTGCTTGTAAACGACCATTCATAATTTCAGATATAATGTCTGATGAGCTAGCATATTGAACAATTTGAAAATCAGCTTCTTTATCAGCTACCATTTTCTTTAAAACATTAACTTCATCAGTACCTTGTTGAACACCAACTCTAAGTTTTGAATTAAGAATTTTATCTTTAGTTAAATCGCTATCTTTCTTAACGATAAATACTTTCTTTACAGTCCAGTAAGGGTTTGAGAAATTAACTTGTTCAGCACGCTCAGGAGTAATTGACATACCTGATGCTACCATTTGGATTTTATCCTGTGCTAACATTTGCACAATACTTTTCCACTCAAAAGGCTTATGTTCAACAGTAAAACCCATTTTCTTTGCAATCCAATTCATTGAATCAACATCAAAACCAGTCGCTTTACCTTCTACATTAATGAATGCAAATGGCGGATAGTCTTTGTCAATTCCGTTAATAAAGTCAGCTGCATTTGCAACGCTAGCAAAACTAAACATAAGCATAAGAGTACATATCAGTTTTTTCATAAAATCCTTCCTTTAGATTTGTTCATTTAAAGACAAGACAATACATTTAATTCTATTAAAAATCAAGTTTTTGTTTGCTTTAAATGTATAAATTGTAGTGAAGTGAAATAAAAAAAACATTAAGTCATTTTAGCTCCTTAATGTTTTTTTATTATAACTTATAAATTAAAAAGTATTTAGTTAATTTAAAGAATATTTTTGCTTTAATTCATTCCAATAAGGATCAGACATAAGCAAGCGATAACCTTCGTTAATAATAGCTAATAAATTGAGGTTGCTTTTATTGATTGCAACACCAAATTGTACAACTTCACCAAAATTATCTAATTCTTTAATTGGTGACTTATGCTCTATTGCAAAATGTGCAGGTGCTGAATCCATTGCGCCAGCATCTAGCTTTGCATTTAAAACATCTTCTATGATTTTATCAAGGCTTACATATAATATTAATTCAAAATTAGCCTCTTTATTTACAAGCATGTTTTGCAATAGCAAAGCCTCATCAGTTCCTCGCTGAACACCCACTTTACTTTTAGAATTAAGTATTTGTTCTTTTGTGATGTTAGATTTATTACTTGCTATGAAAACTTTTTTAAGCTCCCAATAAGGATTTGAAAACATAATATGCGCTCCACGTTCAGGGGTAATACTATAGCCTGATGCAATCATGTCAATTTTTGAATTAGCAAGTTCCTTTGTTATTACTTTCCATTCAATAGCTTTGTGTTCAACCTCAAACCCCATTTTTTTGGCAATCCAGTTTATAGAGTCAACGTCAAATCCAGTTGCTTTTCCTTTTTCATTTATATAGGCAAATGGTGGATAATATTTATCTATGCCATTAATATACTTTTTTGCAGCTTGAGCATTAGTGCTAAAAGCAATTAATAGCAAAAGCAACGTGCATAATCCTTTCATCCTCTTATACCTCATCATTTTAGTCCTTGTAATAAAGATAAGACAGTTTTAGGCAAAAAGCAATAGTGATAAGTTAGCATGCCCATAAATAAAACAAGAGGCATCAAAGAATAACTTGATGCCTCTTGTAAAAACGAAAGAAAATAAATCTTAACGTTTTGAATATTGGTAACGAGCACGAGCTGCACGAAGACCGTATTTTTTACGCTCTTTCTTACGAGCATCACGTGTTAAGAAACCTGCTTTCTTTAATACACTACGTAAGTTTGGATCAATTTCGAGTAATGCACGAGAAATACCGTGACGTACCGCTTCAGCTTGACCAGAAACACCGCCGCCTTTAACATTAACTTTAATAGTATATTTATCTACTAATTTAGTTAAAACTAAAGGTTGACGAATAATCATTTGTAAAGTTTTGCGTGGAAAATAATCCTCAAGGCTGCGACCATTAATCTCAATCGCACCAGCACCAGCATAAAGTCTTGTACGCGCAGTAGCTGTCTTGCGTCGTCCTGTTCCATAATTAAATGAGGTGGTCATAATAAACTCCTGCTGAATTAGTCAGCATAAGGTAATTTCAATTCTTTTGGTTGTTGAGCCGCATGTGGGTGGTTAGGTCCTGCATAAACTTTTAATTTTTTAAGCATAGCTCTGCCCATACGGTTCTTTGGCAACATGCCTCTAACAGCAAGCATAATCGCTTCAGCCGGTTTTTTTTCCATTAACTTATCAAGGGTAATTTCACGCAAACCGCCAACATACCCTGAGTGACGATAATATTTTTTATCAGAGATTTTTGTACCTGTTGTTCTGAATTTTTCACAGTTTACAACAATAACAAAATCACCGTTGTCCATATGCGGAGCAAATTCTGGCTTATGCTTTCCGCGTAAGCGGTGCACGATTTGAGCAGCTAAGCGACCGAGAATTTGGTCTTTCGCATCTACAACATACCAATCATTTTTAATATCATTTGGTGTTGGGCTAAACGTCTTCATAACGACGTAACTCCTATTTACTAAATTTAAGACTATCTCAAGAAAAGGGATTTGAAAAAAATCCTCAATAAATAAAACGGCCTGAAATATCACCTTCTCGAAATTAAATTTCGTTGTAACGGGCGGCGATTATTTCCACAATAAAAATCCTAACATCATAAAGAACGTACAGTCTTTATTTCTGCCGAACGGAATATATATCCAAAATTTTGTACTCTGTCAACAAAAAAAATAAAAATTTGAAAAAATATTTGTTATATTTTGTTGGCAGAGAACGCTTTAAAAGAGAAAGTCTTTTATCTTATGCAAATACAACATGTCCTAAAAATAGACCAAGTAGATACAATAAGCCAAACTTCATATGAAATTTACCTGATATTCTAGAAAGCCACATTAATTTTTCTTGCTCAAAGCTTAAAAGAATTTTTGATATGCTATATAAATTTGGCAATAAAATTAAAGGGAGTAGAGCAAAAGGTGTTACGATACTAAAGCCCACTAATAAGATAAGGCTTAAGTATGCCAGAGCGCATAGAATTAAGTAAAATATACAGCCATTCTTACGCCCTAAAAGCATAGAAAGAGTGTAAATGCCGGCTTCTTTATCATATTCAATATCCCTAAGTTCGTTACCTAAAAGGATAACAGTGGTTAAAAATGCAACTGGAAGTGAAACTAAAGCAGCATTAAGACTAATTTGCCCATTTTGAATAAAGTATGAGGGCATAGTCATGAGTGGACCCATTAAAATAAAAACCATAATTGGTCCGAGTGCAAAATATTTATATGGGAAAATTCCGCCAGTATAGCAATAACTTCCAATCATGCCGATAAGCCCGAAATATAGTAGCTCGTAGCCTGTCATATAAGTCAAAATAATGCCAATAATTCCAGTTATTGCAAAGGCTAAAAAGGCTGCTAGCTTAACTTGCTTAGTCTGCATTTTACCACTCACTAATTCTTGAACAGTATGAGCTGAAATTTCATCATCAATACCATTTTCATAGTCAGCATAAGTATTAACTAAATTCGCACCTATTTGCACGCTCATTCCGCCAATCAAAGCTAAAATAAAAGCAAGAACTTTAAAATCCTCTTGTCCAATAGCGTAAACAGAACCAATAGCAACAGGAATAATCGCTGCCGTCAAGCTCCAAGGTCTGCATACAATAAACCATTCTTTTGCAGTATTAGCCATAGTATTTTAAAGTGGGTTGCGGTTTAGGTATGAGTTATATTCAGGGGTTGCACCTTCATACACTTCTTCAAAGAGTGACGAGCCAATAACAAAGTCAGCAGTTGCCCTTGTGCAAGCGAGAACTGTATTATAAACAGTACACATGCGCATTAAAGCCTTAACATCAACGTCATGTGGCTGGGTTGTCATTGGGTCAGTGAAAAAGAATAAAATATCAATTTTATTTTCAGCAATCATTGCCCCCATTTGCTGGTCACCACCAAGTGGTCCAGAGTGTAGGCGAGTAATTGAAATATCATTGCCGGGAATTAATTTTTCGTATAATTCTGTAATCATACGCCCTGTAGTTCCTGTGCAGATCAGTTCATGGCGAGCTAGTTTATAGGCGTTAAAGTGCACCCATTCAATAAGGTCATGTTTTCTAGCATCGTGGGCAACTAGTCCTATTCTTTTCTTTTCTTTCATAAAAACCTTCGCATTTAAAAATAGATTATAAAATTAGGTATATTATTATTGCCATTTTTAATGTTTAATTATAGTATCCCTTAAGAGGCATTATAAATTTTTCTTAACAAAGGTCAATCCTTTAAAACCAACTTATTATTATATGGATACAAATAAATTCTCACAGGCAAAAGCCCAAGTTTTAATTGAAAGCTTACCACACTTAAGAGCTTATCGTGGTGAAACAGTTGTTATTAAATATGGCGGACATGCAATGGTAAAAGAAGAATTGAAAGCTTCTTTTGCACAAAATATTTCACTTTTGAAATTAGTTGGCATTAATCCTGTTGTTGTGCATGGTGGCGGGCCACAAATTAATGAAATGCTTGATAGATTGCAAATAGAGTCAGAATTTAAGCAAGGTCATCGAGTAACTGATGATGCGACAATGAAGATTGTTGAAATGGTTCTTGTTGGCTCTGTCAATAAGGATATTGTCAATCAAATCAATAATACCGGTGCAAGAGCTGTTGGGCTGTCTGGCAAAGATGGTGTTTTACTAAATGCTCGCAAAATTACTAGCTTGGGTGTTGCTGGTGAAGAAGCTATTGATTTAGGCAATGTAGGCGAAGTTAGTAGGGTGAATGCTGAACTTTTAGGCTCGCTTATTCGTGATGATTTTATTCCTGTAATAGCGCCTGTTGGTGTTGGTGTTGATGGTAAGACCTATAATATCAATGCTGATTCTGTGGCATCTGCTGTTGCTGGTGCTCTAAAGGCGAAAAGGCTATTGCTGCTAACTGATGTGCAGGGTATTTTAGATAAGGATAAAAAATTAATTCCGTCTATTAATATAAAAGAAGCAAATGAACTATATGAAAAAGGTATTGTTAGTGGTGGTATGATTCCTAAACTTAACTGTTGCCTTGAAGCCCTTCGTGCTGGAGCTGAAAAAGTTGCGATTGTTGATGGTAGAGTTGAAAACTGTCTTTTACTCGAATTATTAACTGATAAAGGTCTTGGAACAGAGCTAGTACCATAATAAATAGTTGATGATGAAAAAGATTCTAATACACTGTTATAAATGGATTTAATAATCAAAACGAACAAATAAAAATGCAAGAAATGAGGAATCACAGATTACTTTTCTTGCATTTTTA
>CAYJPK010000039.1:0-18421 GCA_964372035.1 uncultured Desulfovibrionaceae bacterium
GATTATTTTTCTAAGCTTAAACAATATTCCATAAATTCTTTTGAACCAGGAACTTGCTTAAAGAACCAGTCATAAAAGCCACTTTTTGTGAGTGCTTCACGCATTTGAGCAATATATTTAGCATCAGGGGTAATGATTTTCAAACCATTGTCTTGAACGAATTTTTTAGCTTCATTATCTGCTTTTTCTGAAATTTCCCAGTTATAGTCAACTGCCTTATTCATCCATTTGTCAAATAAAGCTTGCATATCCTTTGGTAAATTGTCATAAAACTTGCCGTTAACTAAGATAGCATTAGCTGAAAACATATGGCGTGATTCAAGCACATAGTCCTGAACTTCCCACCAACCATTAGCTTTCAAAGTTGGGTATGGATTATCTTGCCCGTCAACAACCTTAGTTTCTAAAGCATTATATACTTCACCCATCGGCATCATAACAGTATTTGTTCCAAGACCTTGGAACATATTAACAAAAACGTCAGTTCCTGGAACACGAATTTTCATTGTTCCAAGTTCTTCCATATTAGCAATTGATTTTACAGAAGAGATTACTCTAAAGCCGTTTACAAAATAACCTTTAATATAGGTGTTTGTTTTTTTTGTATAATCACCCTCAAGCATTTTAGCACCTTCGCCACTATAAACTTCCTTCGCTTGTTTCCAAGTTTCAATAGCGAAAGGAACTTCCATAGCGCCAACTTTTGCTTCATCTTTTTTAATTAAGCTACCAACGATACCAACTTGTAAAGTTCCACGCTTAGCATGGTCAATAATAGCTTCTTCACCGCCTAATTGGCTATTAGGAAAATATTGAACTTCAAATTGCCCATTGCTTTCTGCTTCAAGATTTTTCTTAAAGTATTCAATTGTTTGTGATACAGGGTGGGTAGCACCATAGTAGCTTGAAATCTTAATAACATACTTTTTAGCAGCAAAAGAAGGTACTGCAATCAACACCAAAACTAAAGCGAGTAAACTAATCTTTCTCATAATCACTCCAAATCAATTTAAGGTTAATAAAATAAATGCTAAATATAACTAACACAAAATACAATCATATACAAGCCTATTTTACACCTTGTAAAGCATAAAATTAGATTATTTTTGAAAAATTAAGAAGAGAAGAATTTATAAGACTATTGCTATATCAATAAGATAGGATTATTTTTTACGGAATAATTTTTGCTGTAAATCAATGACAGTCGCCAGACCTTGCCCGTCAACTAAGGGGCAAAGTATGGGGGTATAAGATAATCGGCTCGCTTGATTTAAGCGAACGTCATGCCCGCTTACTGGTCTAATTTGACCATTTAAATCAACCTCACCCCATAAAACACAGCGTTCTGGAAGTGGTATATCATAAAAACTCGACAAAATAGCTGCAACTAGCGCTAAATCCATGCCAGGGTCTTGCAAGCGAATTCCTCCGCCAATTTTAGCATATATATCTACCTGACCAAAATTTAATTTCAATCTTTTTTCTAAAACAGCTAAAATTAAATGTAAACGATTAGTATCAAAGCCTAAACCTGTACGCCTTGGAATAGCTAAGTAAGTTTTTGAAACTAAGGCTTGGACTTCAACCGCAAGAGGTCTATGCCCATCAACAGCCATGACAATTGCAGTACCAGAAAGGCTTGCATCACGAGCACCTAAAAAGAAAGTTGAAGGATCATTAACAATTTCAAGTCCATGTTGCATCATTTGAAAAATCAATAATTCTTCATTAGGTCCAAAACGATTTTTTAATACTCTAAGCAGTCTAAAATTCTGTCGCCTGTCACCCTCAAGCGCAATAACCACATCAACTAAATGCTCAAGCAATCTAGGACCTGCGAGTGCACCATCTTTTGTAACATGCCCAACTAAAATAAGAGTAGTATTTGCCTTTTTGCAAGCTTCAACTAATTCACCAGCAACAGCCCTAACTTGGCTAACATTGCCTGCTAGACCTTCTGCACTATCAGAAACTAAAGTCTGAACAGAGTCTACAATTAAAAGTTCTGGCTGGTGTTTTTCAATAAAGGGCAAAATATCATCAACACGTGATGACGATACGGCAAGCAAGTTATCATTTAAAACACCTAGCCGCTCTGCCCTGCTTTTAATTTGTGGTAAAGATTCTTCGCCTGATAAATAGAGAGCTATTTTATTGCTTTTAGATATATAACCAGCAAGTTGCAATAATAATGTTGATTTACCAATACCTGGCTCACCACCAATTAAAATTGCCGAGCCAGGTACAAAGCCATCTCCAAGTACCCTATCAAGAGCTTCTAAGCCACTCGGATAAGGATTATGCCCATGATTTGAAACATCTTGCAAGGCTATGGGCTTGATAGCTTCAGCATTCAAAGGAGTTTTCGATTTTGCACCTACACTTACAACGCCTATTTCTAGGCTATTCCATGCTTTGCATGTAGAGCATTGCCCCTTCCATTGAGGTGACTTCGCTCCGCACTCGGTACAAATATAGACTTCCTTTGTTTTTGCCATAAATTTAACTCTTTACAGGATAACGCCCGCAGCAAAAATCGCCCTCTGGACAATATTCTAAGGCTTCACACCTTGCACCAGCACTATCAAAAATTGCAGGCAAAACTTCACGACAAATATCAAGCATCTGACATGCCATTTCACGAATTTCCCACTGTGCCCTTGTGCAACACCTATGCTCAAAAAAGTTGATTAAGCTACGGCAATTCATAGTTACTACAATATTGCTTGAAGCGGCTTGTGGTAATACAAATCTTGCATCTTCATTTGCTTTTGAGCCTGTATTTCCAGCTTGCTCAAGACATTCTTTAATATCTTGATATGCTTTCCCAAGCTCTTGCATTATTTCATTAAATCGCTCTAGTGCCTTTTCATTTTTACCAATTGCTGGCGGCACAATGTATGAAAAGTTTGAACCATCAACATAACGCTGACTCTGCTGTGAAAAAGATGCAATGCGGTGACGAACTAATTGATGAGTCAAAGCACGAGAAACACCAGAAATTGCAAAGCTAAAGCTAACATGCTCTATCGGGCTTGTATGTCCTGATTCAATAATTCTTTTTACAAATTTAGCTTGTGTTTGCCTATCGATCTCACCATTTAAGAGTTTTTCCCACATATCACCCACAAATCCAGCGTGATAGCATTGCCTAAATGCAGCATAAATAAGTGCTAAAGGCTCTGGAGTTGAACTTAACAACCTAACTTCTAACTTGTCTTGCATATTCTTTACTTTATTTTTTTGTAACTACTTTTGCGCTAGAAGATTTTTTAGCAGAGCTAGCCTTTTTAGCCACTTCTGCCTTTCTAACTGCTTCTGCTAAGCGCAAAATAGTATTAGCATAAATATTTAAATTATTATAACGCTTTAATATAGCATGTCTTCTAGAATAGGAAATATTTGGCTTCCAACCGTGCTTATTCAAATATCTTGAAAGACTTGCAATTGCATCTGCTGGTTCGAATAAATCAATTACACCGTCGGCATTTCCATCAGCTCCATATGGCACAAAATTAGATGGCATAAATTGGCAAAGCCCCATTGCACCATAAATTGAACCTGGCTGATGAAAGTCTAACTTGTTCGTTTGCAAATGTGTTATCAAAGCTTTTAATTCTTTATAAGCCCAGTCAGAACGCTTTACCATGGTTTCTTCAATCCATGCAATTTTAGCCTTATCATCACTTGGGCTAATTGTATTTAATTTTGGCTTATAACTTTCAATTTGTTCAAACTTGGTAGAATTTGCCATACTAGCTAAAGTATAAAAAGCTTCTTCCTTGCCTAAATAAGTTCCAAGACGTGTTTCAACAAAGAGTAAGGCTACGGCAACTTCTTTTGGTACAAAATATTTTTTCTCTGCTGCTGCAAAAGCTTTTTCATGTAAGGTCAAAAAGTCTAAACATTTTTGGATATTATCTTTAGTTATAACGCCCTTATACACCGGCTGTGTTGGCTTTGTTGGTTTTTTAGCAGTTTCGTCCTTGGGATCTTTTGGCTTTGGCTTTGGTTTTTCTCTATACTTATTGCGGTATAGTTCGTGAATTTTACGCCCCATAGGGTCTTCAGAAGGTTTCATAAAAACAGACAATGCATTCATAACATTATCATCATATAGCTTATCTTGCTTTAGGCGATTAACTATATGATCCCACTCCGCAGACACCACGGCTTTAGGTGGTTCAACAACAATTGGCGCTTCTGCCTTAGCTGAGCAGCCTAGCATAGCTAGGCTGGCAGCTAACAAGCAAAAATGCATAAAAATATTTTTTATTTTCATGATATTTTTCATTTTATAAGTTTTGAAGAACCCATTCAACCTTGCCTAAAACTCTAGTTTTAAATTCATCTGGACTTAAAGTAAGTTTAGGAAAAGCATCATTTTTTGCTTGTAACATAATATGTTCTTTATCAAAATCAATATAAACTTGTCTAATTGTTAATCCCTCATGAGGTGCAAAAATAGCAAATAATTCACCAGATGCTGGGTTTTTAAATTCACTATTAATGCCAACATAAGCGTTTTTCATGATTATAGGGGACATCGAGGAATTATTCATAAGTAGTACTTTGATATTATTCACAGCAAAACGGCTTGGAATATTTAAAAACTCACTTGGCTTTAAATCTTCAAGCTTTTCACCGCCTGCATTACAAGAATAAACTGAAACACTAGTTGATAATCTATTTGTCTGTCCGCTACCATAACCAGCATATTCTTCAGCTAGCCCCTCTGAAGCAGTCGCATAGCCTGAAATAGCCACACTTTCAGAGTTGATATACATACGCCCAACTCCGGTTTTTAACCAAAGAGGGTTTAAATCGAAGCGCTCAAGCAAGGTAATATACCAATCCGCAGGAACAGAATTTCTACGCTTAGCATCAGAAATACTTGATTGCTTAATGCCAAGTAATTCAGCTAAATCTGTTTGCGTTCTAGCTTTTGTTACGCTTCTTATTCTATCATATATTTGTCGAAAACTATCCATTTTGTCTCTTTTTTATCAAATTTAATTTGATGGAATTAATGGTTTAAGAAAAGGATCTTCAGCAGTTATAACAATCTTAGTATTGCCACCTAAAGATTTCTTTAATGCCTCAAGTCCACGCAAAAATGAATAAAACTCAGCATCTTTTGTAAATGCATCTGCAAATATTTTAGCAGCTTCTGCGTCGCCCTCACCACGTAATATTAATGATTTTTTATTAGCATCTGCTAAGAGCACAGCTCTTTCACGGTCAGCTTCTGATTTAATTTTAGTTGATTCTTCAACACCCTCTGAGCGATATTGCTTAGCTTGTCGCTCACGCTCAGCTCTCATTCTTTCAAAAATTGCACGTTGGTTTTCAACAGGCAAATCAGTACGCTTGATACGAACATCAATGACCTCAACACCTGTTTGTTTCAGTATTTCAGAAGACCTTTTTGCAACATCATTCATAATTGCAGCACGGTTTGAGGAAACAACCTCTGTTAAAGTATGCCTACCAACTTGTGCACGAAGTTGAGAGTAAACAACGTCATCAAGACGTGCTTGTGCTCCAGGAATAGTGCGAAGTGTTCTATAGAATTGTAATGGATTAATAATTCTCCAGCGTGCGTAGTTATCTAGCACTATTGTTTTTTTATCACTTGTTAAGGCTTCAGCTGGCCTTGCATCATAATCCAAAATTCTAGAATCAAAATAATTTACATTTTGTATAAAAGGCAATTTAAAATGCAAACCAGGCCCATAAACATAGTTTGTCGGCTCACCAAGCTGAATAATAATTGCTTTTTGTGTTTGATAAACAATAAACACACTTTGTGAAAGCAAGAAGCCTAAAACTAATAAAGTTCCAATAATAAAAGGAAGTTTTTTCATATTATTTAGCTCCTGTATTTGCGTTTTGGTTTAATAAACGATCTACAGGTATTAAGGGTAATGCTCCTGTACCACCTTTTGGCAAAATAATTTTTTCAACACCTGACTTGCTCAAAATTTCTTCCATTGCTTCAAGATATAAACGTTTTTCAGTTACATCTTTTGCCATAGAGTATTCCTTGAGCAAGGATTCAAATTTAGATGCTTCACCTTGTGCATTTAAGACACGAGTTTCTTTATAGCCTGTTGCTTGGTTAATAATTTCAGCAGCTGAACCTCTAGCTTTTGGCAATATTTCATTACGATATGCTTCGGCTTCGTTAATAATTCTACTCTTATCTTCTCTAGCACTTGCAACATCTTTAAATGCTTCACTTACTTCTTTTGGCGGGTGAACATCTTGCATTTGTACAGCAAGAACCCTAACGCCCACTTTATATCTATCTAAAATACTTTGTAAAAGCACAGTTGCTTCATTTTGAATTTGTAATTTACCATCAGTTAAGGCTGAGTCAATTTTACTATTACCAATAACTTCACGCATTGCTGCCTCAGCTGCATTTTTCACAACAGCAGCTTGATTAGTTACATTAAATAAGTATTCTACAGGATCTTTGATTTGATACTGCACACTAAATTGAATATTAATAATATTTTCATCACCTGTAAGCATAGATGCTTCTTCTGGAAGTACTCTATTTTGACCTTGCCTAAAAGTCACAGTGCTACCAGTCGAGCGAAAACCAATTTCAAGACGTTGCACTTGAGTAACTTTCGGCTTATAAACCTCTTCAATTGGATATGGTAAGTGATAATGCGGACCTGCTTCAACAGTATCAACATATTTACCAAAACGTAGCACAACACCTAGCTCATCAGGATTTACAATATAAATACCTGAAGCAAGCCATACAGCCAAAGCTATAAGTACTATATAGCGAAAGCCTCCAGCACTTGGCTTAAAATTCATTTTTTCTAGTGGATTAGGAATTTTTTCAAACTTAAGGTTTCGATTACCATTATTTCCATTGTTCCCATTATTTCCACCATCACCACTGCCATTATTTTGCGGCTCTTGTTTTTGCTCGGGCATTTTAAAGCCCTGCTTTTGCCGTTTTTCTTGTAATTTATCCCAGTCCCAGTTCATAGTACCTTCTAAATATGTTTTTTAGTTGACTTGTCAAGCAGTTAAACGATATTTATAATACCAACAGCTTTTACACCTTAGGACGTAAAAGCTATTGTTATATAATTTATTTTCTACCAATAAAACTAGTCTTTTTCAACAAAAGCACCACCGGTTGCAGCAGAGCTTACTTGTCTTGCGTATCTACGCAAAAATGGAGAATTATTTTGCGGTGGGCGTGGTTGCCATGCAGCTTTACGTTTTGCTAACTCATCAGCATCAACTAATAGATTTAAAATTCTTTTCGGAACATTAATCTCAATAGTATCGCCATCTTGAACAAGAGCAATAGGACCACATTCTGCAGCTTCTGGCGATACGTGACCAATTGCAGCACCACGGCTACCACCACTAAATCTGCCATCAGTAATAAGAGCAACATCAGCATCTAAACCCATGCCCACAATTGCAGAAGTTGGTGATAACATCTCACGCATTCCAGGCCCGCCTTTTGGACCTTCATAGCGGATAATAACAGCATCATTCTTAACGATTTCACCCGCTAAAATTGCAGCATTAGCCGCTTCCTCACTATCAAAAACTCTAGCACGAACATTGCGCACCTTCATTTCTTCAAGCATAGCACCTTGTTTTACAACAGCACCATCAGGAGCTAAACTACCATAAAGAATAGCTAAGCCGCCTTCTTTTGTGTAAGGTTTTTCAACTGGGCGAATAACATTATCGTCTAAAACTTCAGCTTTTAAAGCTTTAATATTATCAGAAATACTCATACCAGTAACGGTTAAACTGCTACTATCGATTAAGTTATGCTTTGCAAGTTCAGCCATCACAGCGTAAATGCCGCCTGCACGATGTAAATCTTCTACAATATGTTGAGTGCCTGCTGGTGATAATTTACATAAATTAGGTGTTTTCATACTAATTTCATCAAAGATTTTTAAACTAAGATTTAAATTAGCTTCACGGAAAATTGCTGGCAAGTGTAAAATTGTATTTGTTGAGCCACCAAGTGCCATATCAACTGCAACAGCATTAGCAACAGAAGCTTCAGTCACAATATCACGAGGTAATAATTGCTTTTCTACAAGCTCCATAACCTTAGCACCTGCATTTTTTGCAAGACGAATACGAGCTGAACTTGTCGCAGGAATAGTACCATTACCAGGCAAAGCTAAGCCTAATGCCTCTGATAAACAGTTCATAGTGTTTGCTGTAAACATACCAGAACAAGAACCACAGCTTGGGCAAGCTTGCTCAATTAAGTCTTCAAGTTCATCTTCACTCATCATATTACGGCTAACAGCTCCAACGCCCTCAAATACTGAAATTAAGTCAGTTGGCTTCTCCTTACCTTTTAATGGTTGACCTGCATTCATCGGTCCACCACTAACAACAACTGTCGGAATATTTAAACGAAGAGCCGCCATTAACATGCCTGGTACACTTTTATCACAGTTAGGAATGAGCACTAAGCCATCAAATGGGTGCGCTGTTGCAACAATTTCGATTGAATCAGCTGTAATTTCACGTGATGGAAGCGAAAAGCGCATTCCTTCATGGTTCATTGCAATTCCGTCACAGACTGCAATAGCTGGAAACTCAATTGGAGTTCCACCTGCCGAGCGAACGCCAGCCTTTACTGCTTCAGCAATTGTATCTAGATGTAAATGTCCAGGAACAATTTCGTTTGCAGCATTAACAACACCTATCATAGGACGATTAATTTCGTCTTTTGTTAAACCTAATGCATGGAATAAAGAACGGTGTGGTGCCTTTTCCAAGCCTTTTTTCATTTTATCGCTACGCATTTTTTATCCTTTTTATTAATCATTATAATTGTCTTTTTTTTTAAATAAGATAAGCGAGCTTATCAATAAAAATAAGCTCGCGTCAATAGTAATTCGATATTTTTATAAAAAAAAATCTAATTTTTTATATTTCTAAAATTATAGGGCTTTTAAAGCTTTTACTATAATATAAAATACAATTACCTATCTAGCCATTCTTTAACAGGAGTAAATTCGCGATTCTGGTACTTACCAGCTTCTTCAAGTATTAACTCGCCATTAACACATGTTAAACCCCGTGCTAAAAATGGATTATCTTTGCAAGCTTGTTTAACACCTTTCGATGTTAACTCTAAAATATGAGGTAAAAGTGCTTCACCATAACCAGCAGAAGCAGTTACAGGAACAGCACCAGGGATATTATCTACTGCAAAATGTACTACACCCTCTTCTACATAAGTAGGTTCTGCCCAAGTTGTAGATCTGCTAGTCTCAATCGCACCTGCTGTATCGCATGAGATATCAACAATAACTACACCTTTGCGCATTTTTTTCATCATTTCACGGCTTATGAGATGGTCATTGCGATTTTTATCCCAAAGCACACAGTTATAAACAACATCAACATCATATACATATTCTGAAATATTTTCCACATCATCAACCACAATGTGCTTGTCATAGTAATCCATACGAGCAGCTTTACGAGCTCCTTCATATGAATCTAAAGCAATCACCTGTGCGCCAAGTCCAAACAATGTACGCATAACACCACGCCCAACATTGCCAAGACCAATAACCATACATTTCAAAGCTTCTTCACCAAAATGCGCCATAAAATGACGACCTACGCCACCTTGTTGTGCAAATGATAAACGTACACCCTCAAATGCGCCAACTTCACCAGCTAAAGCACAGTTTGGAGAGCCAAAAGCATGAGTATTTTCAGCGGAAATACCAGTACAGCCAACTTTTAAAAGTTCATTTGTTTCTTCTTCATTTAAAGCGGCATGAATATTTGTCAATATAATATGATCTGCACGCAAAAATTCATATTCCGGCGGCAAAATTTCTTTTACTTTTACAATAAATTGCCCTGCTTCCCACGTACTTTTTGCATCAGGCATAACCTTTGCGCCAGCCTTAACATATTCTTCATCATAAGCACGAGATAAAGCACCTGCGCTACTTTCTACAAAAACACTGTGACCATTATCAACTAAAACCTTCACATGCTTAGGTAAAAGTGCAACACGTCCTTCTTGCGGTTTAATTTCCTTTAAAATACTTATATTCATTGGGAAAGACCTCTTTAATTTTAATGTGATAAAATTTGGCTTAAAAACAATTTAGCTCGCTCAGCCTGCGGATTATTAAAGAATTCTGTAGGGGTGTTTTCTTCAATAATTTCTCCGCCGTCCATGAAAACAATTCTATCTGCAACAGTTCTTGCAAAGCCCATTTCATGGGTTACACAAAGCATAGTCATGCCTGTCTTTGCTAAATCCACCATTACATCTAAAACTTCTTTAATCATTTCAGGATCTAAAGCCGAAGTTGGCTCATCGAAAAGCATAATAAGCGGATTCATGCATAAGCATCTTGCGATAGCTGCACGCTGTTGCTGACCACCTGATAATTGACCAGGGTATTTGTCAGCTTGGTCTGGAATACGAACCCTTTCAAGGTATTGCATTGCGATTTCACGTGCTTCTTTTTCCGGCATTTTTCGAACCCAAATAGGTGCTAAAGTACAATTTTCTAGAATAGTTAAGTGCGGGAAAAGATTAAAATTTTGGAATAACATTCCAACTTCACGACGAACTCTATCAATGCGTTTTAAGTCATCTGTAAGTTCAATATCATCAACTATAATATCACCACGTTGATGCGCTTCGAGGCGATTAATACAACGGATTAAAGTTGATTTTCCTGAACCAGATGGACCACAAATAACAAGACGTTCACCACGTTGCACAGTTAAATTTATGTCTTTTAAAACATGAAAATCACCGTACCACTTATGAACGTTCTTAACTTGTATTATAGGTTTTGCCTGTGATAATTGCTCACTGCGGGATAATTCTGTCATATTAACTCACTACTGAGCCTGCCAAAAAGACAGGCTCAGTTATATTTCAAATTAAGCTAAGGCTTGCAACAATAAAATTGCTACAATGTTAATAATTTTAATCATTGGGTTAATAGCAGGACCTGCTGTATCTTTATAAGGGTCACCAACTGTATCACCAGTTACAGATGCTTTGTGAGCTTCTGAACCCTTACCACCAAAGTTACCATCTTCAATGTATTTTTTCGCATTATCCCATGCACCACCACCAGAGGTCATTGAAATAGCAACGAATAAACCAGTAACAATAGTACCCATAAGCATAGCACCTAAGGTTGCAAAAGCTGCTGCTTGACCAGCAAAAGCTGTAATTGCAAAGTAAAGTACAATTGGAGCTAAAACAGGCAATAATGATGGAGCAATCATTTCTTTAATTGCAGCTTTAGTAAGCATATCAACAGCAGCACCATAGTTAGGCTTTGCAGTTCCTTCCATAATGCCTTTGATTTCACGGAATTGACGACGCACTTCCATAACAACAGCAGCACCAGCTCTACCAACAGCCATCATACCCATTGCACCAAATAAATATGGCAATAAACCACCAATGAATAAGCCAACAAGAACATATGGATCTTGCAAGCTAAATGAGATGTTTAAATCAGGGAAGAAGCGCTTTAATTCTTCAGTGTAAGCAGCAAAAAGAACGAGAGCAGCTAAACCTGCTGAGCCAATCGCATAACCCTTAGTAACAGCTTTTGTTGTGTTACCAACAGCATCTAAAGCATCAGTTACTGTACGAACTTCTTCAGGCATTTTTGACATTTCAGCAATACCGCCAGCGTTATCAGTAACAGGACCATAAGCGTCAAGAGCAACAATCATACCTGCAATTGCAAGCATTGTTGTAGCAGCAATAGCAATACCAAAAAGTTCTGCTTGAGCATAGTTAAATAAAATACCGATACAAATAATAACTGAAGGAGCAGCTGTTGATTCCATAGAAATCGCTAAACCTTGAATAATATTAGTACTATGACCAGTAACAGAAGATTCAGCAATACTTTTTACCGGGCGATATTCAGTTGAAGTATAGTATTCAGTAATCCAAACTAAAAGACCTGTAATAACTAAGCCTGATAAAGAACAAAGCCAAAGGTTGAATGCGCCAAATGTTTTAGAGCCAACAACCATCGCAGGTGCATCGCTAAACAAGATAACTGTAACAAGAGTAATAATTACAGCAGATGCGATAGCTGAAGCAATCAAGCCTCTATATAAAGCTTTCATGATTTTTTTAGTTGAATCAAGTTTTACATAATAAGTACCAACAATAGAACCTAAGATACAACCACCACCAATTAAAAGTGGGTACATCATCATTGTTGATTGTAGTTCACCTGTAAAGTAAATACCAGCTAAAAGCATAGTAGCAACGATTGTTACAGCGTAAGTTTCAAATAAGTCAGCAGCCATACCTGCACAGTCACCAACGTTATCACCTACGTTATCAGCAATAACCGCAGGGTTACGTGGATCATCTTCAGGAATACCAGCTTCAACCTTACCAACCAAGTCAGAGCCAACATCAGCACCTTTAGTAAAGATACCGCCACCAAGACGTGCAAATATAGAAATAAGAGATGCACCAAAGCTAAGTGCTACTAAAGCTTCAAGTAAAAGCTTTTGTTCTACACCAAAAGCGGTAAGAATAGCATAGTAAAAGCTAACACCTAAAAGACCAAGCCCTACAACTAAAAGACCAGTAATAGCACCTGATTTAAAAGCAATATCGAGAGCTTTAGGCATTCCACTTCTTGCTGCTTCAGCAGTACGAACGTTAGCACGAACAGAAACGTTCATACCAACATAGCCAGCAACACCAGATAAAACAGCACCAATAATAAAGCCTACAGCAACAATACCACTTAAAAAGATATTTAAGAGTAATGCAATAGCAGCTCCAACAATAGCAATTGTCTTGTACTGACGGTCAAGATATGCCTTTGCACCTTCCTGGATAGCACTTGCAATCTTTTGCATTTCAGCATTGCCACATGGAGCAGCAAAAACATTCTTAGAAGCACTATAGGCATAGTATAACGCCGCGCCTCCACACAAAAACACCAATAAAAAAGAAAACATAAACAGCCTCACTGAATTTTATTCTGTTACGATAAAAAAACAACCGTTCCAAAAAAATTATAAACACTTGCTTATAATTATGGGAAAACAGCATACAAAAGAAGTCCATAAAAAGCAAGCTATTTCTTAAATTAAAATAGCTTTTTTTCACAGTATAGCTAATATATCTAAAATCAGCATAATTATTATGATAATTAAAATCTAATGCATATTTTTCCTGTTTTTTATAATTCTAAACCTTGTCATATTTATCATTAAATCTTGATAATTTTTTCATTAACTCTTGATAATAAATTTTAAAAAAATCACTTGACAAGACTAGTCTATAAGTCTAGATTTAAATAAACTATAAGGAAAAAATCATGAGCGAAGACACAAAACTGTTTGCAAATGGAATCCCACTTTATTTACAAGCCGCCGAGGCTATTCGTAAGCGTATAGATAATAATGACTGGAAAAAAGGCGATAAATTGCCTAGTCTAGAGGAGCTTGCAAGTGATTTTGGCATTGCAAGACTAACTATGCGTCAAGCAGTTAAGCTTCTTGAAAAGGAAGGTCTTTTAAAAAGTGTTCGTGGCCATGGGATATTTTTGCAAAAAGATAGCTTCCATGCCCCGCATATGATTTTATATTCTGATAAAAACTTTTTTGAAAAAAATTATGGCTTTGTTGAAGCAACTCTTATTTCAAAGGAAGAAAATACAAACTGTAGTTTACTTTCAGAACTATACGAGAATCAGCTTTTCACAAAACTTGAACATGTGCATTTCAAAGACGAAGTGCCATATGGCTATTTCAATTTTTACGTTAAGCAAGAGATTTATGAAAAAAGAAAAGAGCTCTTTGATGCAAAACCCATTGTTTTTATTATAGAACAACTATATGGCTTTGAAAATCTTGATATCCAACAAACAATGACTGTTACAGAAATGCCCTATATAGCCTCAACTTATCTGCACTGCGCTCCAAGCAGCCCTGCCATGCAATTTTTGCGTACTGTGCACAATAAAGAGGGTGAAGTATTGTTTGTAGGGCTTGGGTTTTATCCGAGTCGCCATGTGCAGTTTGATATTAAATTTATTTCATTATAAACTTTAGAAATTAACATCAGCAATATTGATGTAAAAATGGTTTTAGGCGGTTTTATATTTTTTGGTTTATTTTAACTATTATTTATGGAGCATTAAAATGAAGCGTTTTTGGTCAATTACTTTATCTGTGATGTTGTTATGTGCCTTTGCAAGCATGGCATTTGCCGCTTACCCTGCTAAACCTATCAGAATGACAGTTGGCTACAGTGCTGGTGGTGGTACTGATATTATGGCAAGAAATATTGCACAATTTATGGCTGATGAACTTGATGAAAAAGTTCTAGTTGTTAATAAACCTGGTGCTAGTGGTCAAATTGGAACAGCTGAAGTTGCTGCTTCTAGACCTGATGGTTACAATACTATGATGCTTTCCAGTAGTGATTTTTTAGTTGCGCCACTTTTAAATAAAGACCCTGGATTTAGCCTTGATGATTTTAAATACGTTGCATCTTTTAATGATTCAGCTAACTGCCTAATCTTAAAAACTGGCTCTCCTTTCAAGGATTTAAAAGAAGCTCTTGCATATGC
Source organism: uncultured Desulfovibrionaceae bacterium (assembly GCA_964372035.1). Classification (GTDB taxonomy): domain Bacteria; phylum Desulfobacterota; class Desulfovibrionia; order Desulfovibrionales; family Desulfovibrionaceae; genus CAYJPK01. The sequence continues at coordinate 14,640 of CAYJPK010000039.1, forward strand.
AAAAGCCAATCCTGGCAAATTTACGGTTTCAACCTCAGGTGATGCACATAGAATTGTAGCAGCGATGATTGAAGGTGCGGCTGATGTTCAATTTAGCGTTGTTAGCTATAACGGTGCTGGTGAAAACCTAAATGCGATTATGGGTGGACACGTAGAGGCTGCAATTATTGATAAGCGCTTTGTTAAGCAAGCAGAACAAGCTGGCTGTAAAGCTGTAGCTCTAGCTGGTAAAGAGCGTTACGCCTCTATTTTACCTGATTTACCGACCTTTGCAGAGCTTGGATATCCAACTGTTTTAGACAATCAACGTCGCATATTAGCTGTTCCTGCTAAAACTTCTGATAAGGTTGTTGCTGCTTTAGTTGAAGCAGCTAAAAGTTTTACTGCCAAGCCTGAATTTAAAGAAAAAATGGACGGTTTAAGTGAAATCATGCTTTTTGAATACGGTGATGACTTGAATAACTTCATGAAAACTCAAAATAAAGTTTTAGAAGATATTATTAATAAAAATAGAGATAAATTTCCATTAAACTAATTTAACGAGTTTAACGGCTTACCCTTAAGCTTTAAATAATTAAGGGTAAGCTTTTTTTGTTTTATGATTTAGAAACTTGAAAACTGGAGCAAAGATGGAAAGCATTTTACCTATTATATCACATATTTTTAGCTTAGGCACTCTTGGCTTAACCATTTTTGGAACACTGCTTGGAATTGTTCTTGGAGCTGCGCCAGGTTTAAATGGACCAATTGGAGTTGCGCTACTTTTACCACTAACTTATGGGCTCGATCCAGCAGATGGCTTACTTATGCTTGGTGGAATTTATATGGGCTCTACCTATGGTGGCTCTATTGCTTCAATTTTGCTTAATTGCCCAGGAACTGGCGAAGCTTCTTGTACAGCTCTTGATGGCTATCCTATGGCAAAGCAAGGTCACCCTCGTGCTGCGCTACTTTATTCCATTAATGCCAGTACATTTGGTGGTTTTATCGGAACATTGGCTTTACTATTTTTGACTCCAGTTCTTGCAAATATTGCCCTCAAATTTGGACCTCCTGAAATGCTGATAGTTGCTATTGCAGGCTTAAGTATCGTTGGTGGTCTGTCTGGCTCTGGCTTAGCTAAGGCTATGTTCGCTGTTACTTTTGGTGTGCTAATTAGCTTAGTTGGACCAGATATTACCGGTGGCGGTTATAATTTTACCTTTGGAATTCGTGATATGCGCGGTGGTATTGGTTTAATCCCACTTGTAGTAGGCTTTTTTGCTGTGACTGAAATGCTTTCCATGATTAAAGCGCAAGAAGAAACAGTTACTGAAATACAAAATGATGAAAAGATTTCACTTTTGACTTCAATTTTAAATATGTGCAGTCATTGGTATATTTTGATTAAAAGCACCTTACTTGGAGTTGCTATTGGTATTTTACCTGGAACAGGCGGAGCTGTTTCAGCCTTTGTTGCCTATGGTGAAGCAAAGAGAAGCTCTCCTGAAAAAGATAAATTTGGGCAAGGTGCTATGGACGGTATTATTGCACCTGAAGCTGCAAATAATGCGGCAGTTGGTGGCTCACTTGTTCCACTTTTAGCTCTCGGCATACCTGGCTCTGCGACTGCGGCTATTATTTATGGTGCGTTGACAATCCATAGTCTAATTCCTGGCCCTAACTTATTAAAGGACTCCGCTGAAATAGCTTATACCTTTATGGGTGGAATGGTAGTTACTGTTTTTATTATGTTTATTTGCGGTGTACTTGGCGTAAAATTATTTGCAAAAGTGCTTCGAGTTCCCGCTATTTATTTAATTAGCACAGTTTTAGTCTTTACAACTATTGGTGTATATTCAATGCGTAATAGCATTTTTGACCTAGTTCTTACCTTTGTATTTGGCTTACTAGGTTTGCTATTTAGAAAAATTTCTATTCCGCCTGCACCAATCTTACTAGGCAGCATTTTAGGACCTCTCATAATTGATAATTTAAGTAGATGCCTCGTAATTGCAAAAGCTCAAGGTTCTAATATATTTTACTTTATGCTGACACGACCTTTTTCAGCAGTATTGTTAGTTGCCTTAATAGCTATCGTTTTATCAAACATTAAAGTTAAGAAAAAGGCATAGCCATGAAAATATCAAAAATTAATATTTATATGCTTAAACCTGAAGATAAGATGTTATCTTTCTTAGAAATAATCACAGATTCTGGCTTAACTGGCTATGGCGAAATGATGGGAGTTGGCAAGGATATTTACAGTGTCCAAATTGCTAAAGATATTGCAAAATCATTACTTGATAGCAATCCTTTAAATATCCATGAGTGCTTAGATAAAGCCCATAAGTTTCGTGTTCCACTTTATTTAGACAAGGTAGAAGTAATTGCTTGGAGTGCTTTTTCACAAGCACTTTGGGATATTTACTCTAAAGAAAAAAACTTGCCACTATATGCAATGTTTGGTGGTGCATACCTCAAAAAAATACGACTGTATGCGAATTTAAACCGTGGATTAATGAACAAACGTAGCCCAAGCGACTTTGCAAAACACGCCAAACTTGCGATTGAAAACGGCTTTTTAATGGCAAAATGCACACCATTTGATGAACTTGATCCAAGTATGCATGATAAGGCAGTCTTAAAAAATGGTCTTGAGCGCTTAAAAGCGGCAGTATCTGAAGTTGGTGCTGAAAATATTGCTATTGATTGTCATTGGCGCTTCAATAAAAGTATGGCTTATAAGTTATTTGAAGAGCTTGATAAAATTGGCAGATTTTTTTGGCTTGAAGATATTTTTGCAAAAGATATCGAACTACCAAAGCATAATTCATATGCAGGTGGCGAAATTATCTGGAGTTTAGCCCAAGGCTTGGAATATTTACAAAAAAATGAACAAATTAATTATTTTATGCCAGATATAAAATATTTCACACGCTTAGAAGATTTCTATGCCCTTTGTTTAGCTGGAAAAGCTCATAATAAAATACTTTCTCCTCATAACCCTACTGGCTTTATTAGCCAAGCATTTTCAGCTCACCTTGCAAGTGTTGTTAATTATAATAGCCTTATTGAATATCCATTTTACGTCGAAAAAGAAAGATTCAAAATGGCAGAAAATGAACCAATTGAAAATGGTTACTATCTTCTTGATGATAGTGCAGGAATTGGCGTTCAACCGAGCAAAGAATTACTTAAAAATGCAAGGTTAATTGAGGTGTAATGTGAATAAACTAAAAAATTCTGAACTTATTTGTTTTATATTTTATACGGCGCTTAGCATAATTTTCTATGTACAAATTCGCCCAGGAACTTTAGTTGGTGAAATTATTCCACTTGTTTGCATCGGTATTTTTATGATTTGTGCTGTCATCAGTCTAAAAGATTTTGTAAAAAAACATAGTGAGATAATTAATTTTTCAAAATATGAAGTATTAGGGCTTAGCTTTTTTGGAATTTACCTTATTTTAATTAATTATATTGGCTTTTACATTGCAAGCCCCATTTTTTGCTTGTTAATATTCGGGCTTATGAATAATTTTAAGGCTAAATATCTTGGCATTGGTTTTGTTTTTGGGGCTGTTTTAGTTGCTTGTGTGCATTTTATTTTCGTTGAATTAATGTATAACATTTTGCCGCAAGGCGTTTGGTTAGAAGAGTATTTTCTATAATTTTTATTCTCCAAGCCGCAAAAAAGGGAGTTTTAAAACTCCCTTTTTTTTGTGTAGTAAAATCTATTTTTTTGTTTAAACAAGCTCTTTTAATTTTGCAATAGCTTGTCCTATTGATTCAGCTTTAGT
>CAYJPK010000040.1:0-17943 GCA_964372035.1 uncultured Desulfovibrionaceae bacterium
AAAAGATAAAGCAGGCAAATTGCCAAAATATTAAACGAAAACAAAAATAATGTAAAAAAGATGCAAGAAAAACACATTGTCTTTCTAGCATCTTCATTACATTATTAGATGATTTTTATAGCCGACTAACTACAAAACAACTAAAACCATCAAATAATTATTTCAAATCAAGATCTTTAATTGCTGCGTCTAAAATACCATTAATAAAGCCTTTACTTTTCAAGTCACCAAAGCGAGCTGTTAATTCTAAAGCTTCATTAGTTGCAACACGTGCAGGAGTATCAGGGTAAAATACTAGTTCAAACATCGCAAGACGAAGCAAGGTAAGCTCTACTCTACCAATACGATCTTTACGCCAGTTAAGTGAATATTTATTAATTAGTTCATCAACTTCACCAACTTTTGACCAAGTTCCATGCACAAGTTTCCAAGCAAAGCTATATTCTTCTTCACTTGCTTCTTTTTCATCAGGTATTGTCAAATAAAAATTACGAAGTTCTGATGCATCTTTAATATTTGCATAGTCAAGTGCATACAAAACTTGGAAAGCCTTTGCTCTTTCTAAATGACGAGATTTTGATTTTCCCATTATTATAACTGCCCTAAAACCTTAACAGTTTCTAAGAGTGCAGAAGCAGCTTCAACGCCTTTATTGCCAGCTTTGCTACCTGCACGCTCAATTGCTTGCTCTAAATTATCAGTAGTTAATAATCCAAAGCCAACAGGAATACCTGTTTCAAGCTGAACATGAGCTAAACCTTTAGTTGCTTCAGCAGATACAAAATCAAAGTGAGGTGTTGAACCACGAATTACAGCACCAACAGCAATGATTCCATCATATTTATTGCTTTTTGCTAATTTTTGAGCAGCAATAGGCATTTCAAAGGCACCAGGAATACGAACAATAGTAATATTATCAGCACTTGCACCATGGCGAAGTAAGTAGTCAGTTGCACCAGAAATTAAGCGGTCAACAATAAAATCATTAAAACGTGTCGCAATGATGGCAAATTTTAAGCCGCTTGCGTCCATTTGAGCTTCAATTGTTTTGATATTTTGCATATATATCACCTTGTCCTTTTTTATTCAAAGCTCTCGAGCATATGCCCAAGTTTTTCTTTTTTAGTACGTAAATAGTATTCATTATCACAGCCATGCTCCATTTCAATAGAAACTCTATCCTCTATTGCAATACCATAGCCCTCTAAACCAATGATTTTACGTGGATTGTTTGTCATAAGGCGCATACTCTTAATGCCTAAATCAACAAGCATTTGTGCACCTACGCCATAATCACGTAAATCAGCTCTAAAGCCAAGCTCTTCATTAGCTTGAACTGTATCTAAACCTTGATCTTGTAAGGTATAAGCCTTTATTTTGTTAGCAAGACCAATGCCACGACCCTCTTGACGCATATATAAAAGTGCTCCAACGCCTTCACGCTCAATTTGACTAAGAGCTGCACCAAGCTGACCACCGCAATCACAACGAAGTGAACCAAGCGCATCACCAGTTAAACACTCACTATGCACTCGCACAAGAACAGGATTTTCTGAGTTTGCTACATCACCTTTAACAATAGCTAGATGAGTATCACTGCTCATTTCATTTTCATAAGCAATTACAGTAAAATCACCAAAGCGAGTTGGTAATTTTGCCTCAGATACACGCTTAACAGCTAATTGACCATGACGCATGCGATAGCGGATAAGATCACGAATTGTGCAGATTTTTAAATCATGTTCTTTAGCAAAAATTTCTAAATCAGGCATGCGAGCCATTGTTCCATCATCTTTAATGATTTCACAAATAACAGCAGCAGGAGAAAGTCCAGCAAGCTTTGCTAAATCAACTCCACCCTCTGTTTGACCTGCTCTAACTAAAACACCACCTGCTTGCGCGCGAAGTGGAAAAACGTGACCAGGGCTAACTAAATCATCAGCTCTTGCGTCTTTATCAACTGCTGCTAAAATAGTTCTTGCTCTATCAGCTGCTGAAATACCAGTTGTCACGCCACGTCTTGCTTCAATAGAAATAGTGAAATTTGTTCCGAATTTTGAACCATTACGGCTTGCCATAAGTGGTAAATCTAATTTATCGCAAAGATCTGGTGATAATGGTAAACAAATAAGACCACGTCCATATGTCGCCATAAAATTAATAATTTCAGGTGTTATATGTTCTGCGGCAATGGTTAAATCACCCTCATTTTCTCTATCTTCATCATCAACCAAGATAACCATCTTACCTTGGCGAAAATCTTCAATTGCTTCTTCAATGCTACAAACTGCCATTTTTTTCAACCTTTTAGCATGTAAAAATGCGCTTTAAAATATTATAAAAATCCGTTTTCACTCAAAAGCTTTAAGTCAATTTTACTTTCTTTTTGAGCATATGGATTAAGTAAATGTTTAACATATTTGCCAATTATATCAGTTTCAAGGTTAACTTCACTTGCCTGTACCCAGTTTGCAATAGTAGTTACTTTCCAAGTTTCAGGAATTACATTAACCTCTAAAAAATCTTCTTCACAATGATTAACTGTAAGGCTAATACCGTCCAAACAGACAGAACCTTTGCCTATTATTTCGCTAGCATAAGCCTTGTCATAACTTAAACGAATAAGCTTTGACAAGCCAGCATCACGCACAAATTCCACCTTAGCAACTGTATCAACATGCCCACTAACAATATGACCGCCAAAACGATCGCCAACTGCTAAAGCACGCTCTAAATTGGCATTTGAGCCAATTGTTAAATTGCCAAGATTAGTTCTTTTCATTGTTTCTGCTGAAGCATAAGCCGTAAAAATATTATCAGCCTTAGTTTCAACAGTTAAGCATACACCATTAACTGCAATCGATTCACCAATAATAATATTTGGCAAATCAAACAAAGCCTGAATTTTTAGGCGTGTTTCATTTGCATACTTTTCTTGGCTTAAAATCTTGCCTTGACCTAATATTATACCAGTAAACATAAATTTCTTTTATTGTTTTAATTGTGTACGAAGTAAAATGTGAATATCTTCACCGCAAAGCTCATGCTTAACTATACGCATGCTGACTGCATCGTCCATTGTAAATGGCTCTAGACCATGAAACAAAGGTTTAGCCTCGCAATCCCCTAAAATTTTAGGTGCTTGATGCAAATGAAATTCACCCACTAAACCAGCTTTTAATAGTGATAAACCAAGCTTACCACCACCTTCACAAAGCACATAATGCATACCATTTTCATATAGTTCACGCAAAACATAATCTAAATCAGCACCAGTTTGTGCTGTCCACTTATCAACACCATAAGCTTTTAGACCATTTTTGCGTAGTTCAACAACTGCAGGGTTTGCTGCACCAGCCGCTGTTGTAAATAAAAAAGTTTCACTCGCTCTTTCTTGCATTAATCTTGTATTATTAATATTTTGCAAGCGTGATGTTAATACAGCAGCATGAGGTTGAGTTTCAACTTCATAGTCAGTTCTTGCTGTTAAAAGTGGATTATCTTCATAAAGTGTAGATCCACCAATTAAAACAACACCACCACGAAGAGCAATTTTAGCCCTTAAATCATGAACTTTTGCCCTAGATTTTTCACCACTCACCCACTGCGAATGACCGGTTCTAGTAGCAATATGTCCATCAAGAGTTGAGGCTAATTTCAAAATAAGATAGGCACGTTTATGCTTTTGCCAAGAGATAAAATCAGCAATTAAATCTAAACATTCTTGTTCGCAAATTCCTGTTTCAACTTTAACCCCAGCCTCACGCAAAGTTTGCGCTCCACCAGCAGCAGTATCATTAGGGTCAAGAGCACCAATTACGACATGCTTAATACCAGCCTCTAAGATAGCTTTTGTACAAGGAGGAGTTTTACCATAATGGTTACAAGGCTCAAGAGTAACTACAAGCGTGCATTTTTCAAGATCAATATTTTTTGCTTTCGCATCATTTAAACAAGCAACTTCAGCATGATCTTTACCATACTCAGCATGATAACCACCAGCAACAACTTCACCATCAAGCAAAAGAACAGCACCAACACAAGGATTAGGTGCAACCATAAAACGTGCCCTTTGTGCTAGTGAGATTGCCACTTGCATTGCATTAACTAAAACTGCATTGTTCATGTTATCTACTTGTGAGTTTAATGTGGAATTTGCCATAATTTTAGCTCAATTCTATAAGCTCAATTCCTGCTTCGCTCAGCATCTCAAGAGCTAACTCGTCAGGATAGGCATTTTTGAAAAATATTTTTTGGATTTTGCAATTAATCAACATCTTTGTGCAAATAAGACAAGGTTGAGTATTACAATAAATACTCGCACCCTCAAGGGAAACACCGTGGCGTGCAGCTTGAACAATTACATTTTGTTCAGCATGAAGACCACGACAAAGTTCATGGCGCTGACCAGATGGAATACCAAGTTTAGCCCGCATACAACCACCAACCTCATCACAATGTTTAACACCACTTGGTGATCCATTATAACCAGTTGATAATATTTGCTTATCTTTTACTGCAATAGCCCCAACGTGGCGGCGCATACAAGTTGAACGCTCCGCCACCATTTCGGCTATATTCATAAAATATTCATCCCACGAAATGCGAGTATCCATATTCTACCAAGCAAAAAGAGGGAAATCTTTAGTGAAATTATCTACTTCACTGCTAATTTGTGCAAGCTTTGTTTCGTTGTCAATACTATTTAAGCTTGCGATAATCCAAGCTGCAACCTTTTCCATATCCGCTTCTTTCATGCCACGAGTAGTTAAAGCAGCAGTACCCAATCTGATACCAGAAGTAACAAATGGTGAACGAGTTTCAAATGGAACAGTATTTTTATTTACAGTAATACCAGCTAAATCAAGTGCATGCTCAGCAGCCTTACCTGTAATATCTTTATTAGTTAAATCAATTAACATTAAGTGGTTATCAGTTCCGCCAGATACCAAGTTAAAGCCAGAGCTAACAAGTGCATTAGCTAAGGTTTTAGCATTTTTAAGAACTTGTGTCTGATAATCTTTAAATTCAGGGCGAAGAGCTTCACCAAATGCAACAGCTTTCGCAGCAATAACGTGCATAAGTGGTCCGCCTTGAATACCAGGGAAGATCTGGCTATTTAAGGTTTTACCCATTTCTTCATTAGCTAAAATCATACCGCCACGAGGACCGCGTAAGGTTTTGTGAGTTGTAGTAGTTACAACGTGTGCATGACTCATTGGACTTGGGTGCAAATCAGCTGCAATTAGACCAGCAATATGCGCCATATCAACCATTAATTTGGCACCTACTTCATCAGCAATTTTTCTAAATCTTTCAAAGTCAATTACTCGTGAATACGCACTAGCACCAGCAATAATTAAAGCAGGCTTATGCTCTTTAGCAATCTTTTCTGCTTCATCATAATTAATTGTGCCAGTTTCTTTATCAACACCGTAACTAACCATTTTGAATAATTTACCAGAAAAGTTAACTGGGCTACCGTGAGTTAAGTGACCGCCATGAGATAAATCCATACCCATAACAGTATCGCCTGGTTTAATAAAAGCAAAGCATGCAGCCATGTTAGCTTGACTACCAGCATGTGGTTGCACATTGATATACGAACAGCCAAAAAGTTCTTTTGCACGTTCAATAGCGATATTTTCAGCTATATCAACATATTCACAACCGCCGTAATACCTGTGACCAGGATAGCCTTCAGCATATTTGTTTGTTAAAACACTACCTTGTGCTTCACGAACAGCAGAAGATACAAAATTTTCAGAAGCAATTAACTCAAGTTTATTAATTTGTCTTTGACTCTCAAGAGCAATTGCATTAGCTATTTTAGGGTCTTGCAACCATAATTCGTTCATAAAAATCTCCTATGACTCATACTTTTTAAATAATAAGCTAGCGTTAGTTCCACCAAATCCAAAGTTACTGCTAAGAGCGTAATTTGGATCTAATTTTTTAGCGCCATCTCCCATGTAGTTTAAATCACAAGCAGGGTCTGGTGTTGTATAATTAGCTGTGCCAGGAATAATGCCTGTGTGAAGTGCCATACATGAATAAACAGCTTCCATACCACCAGCAGCACCTAAAAGGTGACCAATTTGTGATTTATTAGAACAAATTTTTAAGTTTTTCGCATGATCGCCAAATACAGCTTTAAGAGCTTTTGTTTCACAAGCATCATTAAGCGGAGTTGATGTACCGTGCGCATTAATATGATCAATTACTTCAGGTGCAATATTAGCATCACGAAGTGCAGCTTTCATTGATTGTGCCATACCAGCACCACTTTCTTCTGGTGCTGTCATATGGAAAGCATCAGCAGAAGAACCAAAACCAATGATTTCAGCATAAATTTTAGCACCACGAGCTACTGCGTGATCGTAATCTTCTAACATTAAAAAGCCTGCGCCTTCGCCCATAACAAAGCCGTCTCTGTCCTTATCAAACGGGCGAGATGCTTTTTCTGGCTCATGATTATGAGTTGAAGTTAAAGCCTTAAGTGAAGTAAAGCCAGAAATACCCATAGCAGTGATTGTTGATTCAACACCGCCAGTAATAACTGCCTTTGCTCTACCTAGTAAAATTTCAGAATATGCGTAGCCAATAGCATGAGTAGCAGAAGCACAAGCACTTGTCATAGCAAGGTTTGGACCCTTAGCACCACTAACAATTGAAACTTGACCAGGCGCCATATTAGAAATAAGCATAGGAATAAAGAACGGTGAAACCTTGTTTGGACCAGCGTCAACTAATTTTTGGTGGAACACCTCAATAGTATCAAGTCCGCCAAGACCAACACCTAAAATACAGGCTACATCTTCAGCATTGTTATCGTCAATTGTTAAGCCAGAATTTTCAATCAACATTTTGCTTGCAGCAACAGCAAATTGAACAAATCTATCCATACGTCTTGCTTGCTTAACATTAATGCCAAATTCCTCGGGCTTAAAGTTTTTTACCTCACCAGCAATAGTTGCATCAAAACCAGTTGCATCAAACAAAGTAATTGGCGCAATACCTGACTTACCGTCAATAAGATTTTGCCAGCTGTCTTCTAAATTATTGCCAAGCGGTGAAAGTGCAGATAATCCTGTAACAACAACACGTTTGCGATTCATAGATAGCCCCTTAAAAATAAAATATTATGTTTTTGATATAGCATAACTCGCTTAGCCAAAGCAAGAAAATTTTATCAAAAATAATATGAAAAAACGTATTTTTCTTAAAAATAAAATAAAAAAAAATAGAACTCTAAAATAAAGATATATCCACGACAAGCTTTGCCGTGGATATATTTCGTTAATTATAATTTAGCACTAACGTAGTTAATTGCGTCGCTAACTTTAACGATTTTTTGTGCATCATCATCATCGATTTCAACACCAAATTCTTCTTCCATAGCCATGATGAGTTCAGTTAAATCTAATGAATCTGCGCCTAAATCTTCAACAAAAGAAGCTTCAGGTTTAACATCATCTTCAGATACGCCTAATTGATCAACAACAATTTTCTTAATTTTTTCTTCTACGGACATAGTGCCCTCCATTTTATTTTTTATAAATATGTTCCGCCGTTAATGGCAATTTCTTGACCTGTGATATAATCAGCCTTACCAGATGCCAAAAATGCCACTAAATCAGCAACTTCTTCTGCATCACCTGCACGTCCAAGTGGAATGCTTGCTAAAACTTTTTCTCTAACTTCTTCTTTAACTGCATCAGTCATATCGGTTGTAATAAAACCAGGAGATACAGCGTTAACAGTGATATTGCGGCTAGCAAGCTCAAGTGCTGCTGTTTTAGTCATGCCCATAAGACCAGCTTTAGCTGCTGCATAGTTACTTTGACCAAAGTTACCTCTTTGTCCAGAGATAGAGGTTAAGTTGATAATACGACCAATGCGATCTTTGCTCATGATTTTAGCAGCTTCACGCATACAGGTAAACGCACCACGTAAATTAGTGTTAATAACTTTATCGAAGTTTTCTTCTGTCATGCGAATAAGTAAGCCGTCTTTAGTAATACCAGCATTATTAACAAGAACACGAAGTGCAACTTTATCTTTAATTTCAGTATCAAAAAAAGCTGTAATAGCGTCAGTATCAGCAGCATCTAATTTAAATGCTTTTGCTTTTCCACCATTTTTTGCAATCTCTTCTTGTAAATTAAGAGCATCTTCTTCACGGCTAATATAAGTAAAATAAACTTGATAGCCATCTTTTGCTAATGCCTTAACTATAGCTTTACCAATACCTCTTGAACCACCTGTTACAAAAGCAGTTGAAACGAGTTCACTCATCACATTCTCCTAATTAGAATTTTAATAATCCGGCACTACAAGTAAAACCGCCACCAAAGGCAACACATAAAACTCTCATGCCAGGTTTTAATATATTTTGGCGAATTACATCACCAAAAGCAAGCGGAATTGAAGCCGCTGAAGTATTACCGTACTTATCAACATTTACAAAGACTTTAGATTCATCAATTCCAAGCCTATCAGCAACAGCGTCAATAATGCGAACATTAGCTTGATGCGGAATAACTAAATCAATATCGTCTAGAGTAAGGTTATTACGTTCTAAAATTTCTTTTGCAAGCTTACTCATGCTACGAACTGCAAATTTGAAAACTTCACGACCATTCATCTGAATATAAAAATCATCAGCAACCTTGTCGCCAAGTTCAAATCTTTTAGCAGTACCACCGCCAACAGTAAGCAAGTTCCAGCTTTTTGTATCAGTAGTTGAAATTACATCTTCTAAGATAGCCTCATAGCCATTTTTTGGATTTAAGCTTTTTGTACTTAAAACAGAAGCTCCAGCACCGTCTGCAAATAAGAAGCAGGTGCTGCGATCTTCCCAATTAATACGACGGCTTAAAGCCTCTTGCCCAATTAGAAGAATTTTAGCATCATCTTGAGCATAAAGCAATCCACGGCTAATTTCAAGACCGTATAAAAATCCGGAACAAGCAGCATTAATGTCAAACGCTGTCTTTGAATTGATACCTAATTTTGAGGAAACTATGCAAGCATTACTTGGACACAAATAGTCAGTTGAGCAAGTTGCATTTACAATATGCGTAATATCATCAGCTTCCATGCCGATATTTTCAAACGCATCTTTCGCAGCATTAGCACCAAGATCGGCACCAATTTGATCGTCAGCCATAATGTGGCGAGCCTTGATACCTGTGCGCTCAACAATCCACTCATCAGTTGTATCAACTCGTGTTTCTAACTCTTTATTAGTTAAAATGTAGTCTGGGGAATATGAGCCAAAGCCTGATACGTAGATTGTTTTCATAAAATATCCTTATTAAATAGAAACACCAGAAGAGCTAGCATAGCGAGTTAATTCTTCATTAGCTGAAATTGTTTCAACCAATTTTTCATTAGTTTTGTGGTTAACAAAACTTGCTCCCATGCGAATTGCACTAGAAATAGCCTTTGCATTTGATGAGCCGTGGCAAACAAGAGTAACTGATTTTAAGCCAAGCACTGGTGCTCCGCCATATTCAGCATAATCAACAATTTGACCAAAACGCCTAAAAGCTTTTCTAGCTAAAAAAGTCCCAAGCTTAGGTAAAAGCCCAGAGCCTAGTAGTTCACGCTTTAAAACTCTAGTCATTGAACTTGCTAAACCCTCGCTAAGCTTAAGTGCTACATTACCCACAAAACCATCACAAGCAACAACGTCAAGTTCTCCGGTAAAAATATCTCTACCTTCAACATTACCTACAAAATTAAGGTTTTGAGCTTGTTTAAATAAATCATATGCTTCACGCACTTGAATATTGCCTTTGCCCTCTTCTTCTCCAATACTAAGCAAGCCAACCCTAGGTGCTTCACGCTCAAATAAATCTTTTGCATAAGCAGAACCCATAAGACCAAATTGGAAAATATGATAAGGGCGACAATCAACATTTGCGCCAACATCAAGTAAAATCATTGGTTGTTTTTCAGTAGGCATTACAGAAGCTAAAGCAGTTCGCTCAACTCCAGCAATACGCCCAATCACAAACATGCCACAAGCAACAGTTGCACCAGAGTGACCAGCACTAACAACACCATCTGCCGCTCCATCTTTGACTAAGCGGCAAGCAACATTAATTGAAGAATCTTTTTTTCTACGTAAAATGTCTGATGGTTTTTCATGCATCTCGGCAACTTCACTGCAGTGATAAATTTCATAATTCACACCGCTTGTATCATGCTTTGATACTTCCTCACTAAGAACGGTTTTATCTCCAACCAGTATTAAGTCTGCGCCGTATTTTTTTGCACCATCTAAAGCACCAGGCACAAGCACAGACGGACCAAAATCGCCTCCCATAGCATCAATTGCTAAAATTGGTGATTTTTTATTTTCAGAGACAAAACCGTCCATAAGCCACCTTACTCTTGCTCAGCAGCTTGTGCAATTGTAATAACTTGACGGTTATTATAAACACCGCAAGTAGGGCACGCAGCATGTGAAACTTTTGGTGCGCCACATGAGCAATAAATCACATTAGGCACAGCAACTCTATCGTGTGAGCGACGCATACCTTTTCTAGAACGAGATTTTTTATTTTGTTGAACAGCCATTACAGAATCTCCTTATATTCACTTGTTTAACTTTAGATTTCTAAGCACAGCCAACCGAGGATCTCCATCATCTTTTTGACACGTGCATTTTTCATTATTTAAATTTTTACCACATTCTTGGCATAGACCTTTGCAGTTTTCAGTACAAACAGGGTGCACAGGTAAAATAAGCGAAAACTCTTCCCAAAGCAAGCCCGCTAAATTTAGCTCAAGATTACCATTATTTGTACGCATAAGTTCAGTATCACAACTTATTTCGTCTACATCGTCATCATCACCTAAATTAGGATACTCTTCAAAATTATCAAAACGCTGATTAATTTTAAAGCGAGAAGGCTCAGAACATAAATCGCAAGTAAGCTCAACCTCACCTTGCATATGCCCTCTAATTAACAATCCTTCTTCTTGTCTAAGCAATGTAAAACTTGCTTTAAGTGGTGAAATAATTTCACAATCTATTCCAAATTCTTCAATCGGATCAGTCCAAAATGCCTGATCATCAATCACAATTTCAAGCCCACGTGGCAATATTTCATTGCATATAATCCATTTCTCTGCCATTACTATACCTCAAACATTACGTAGTAGCTTTTAAAAGCAATTATGTCAAGCTTTATAAAATCCAATAATTTTAATGTGTTATATTTTTTGCTCATATGGCTTAACTAAAAACAGCATAAAAACAATAGCTAAGGAGAATACAGCCGTAATTAAAAATCCTAATTCAAAGCTATATTCTTGTCCCATATATCCTAAAAATGACGGTGCTATAGCTGTCCCAAAAAATCCAGCAAGTGGCATTGTCATTGAAATCACAATTGGTTGAATTGAAACCTCATAGCAAAAAGCAAGTAATTTAAAGATTGCTGGAAAAGAAAGAGCAATACTTATTGCTTGAAGTGCAATTCCTAAAATTGCAACATAAAAATTTCCAAGCCCCATCATAAGCAAGGAAAGTGTATGTAACCCAAAGAAGAGCACAAGTAAAGTGCGAGGATTATACCTGTCAGCAATAATTCCACCAATTATCACCGTAAACGGCGTTAAAATTCTTGAAAAAGCTAATAAATGATTGGCATTTGTAGCGTCAACATCTAGGCTATGTACCAGATATAATTGTAAAATACTAAAAATTGTAAATTCACCAACTAAACCAATAAATAAAAGATAAATAAAAATCCAAGTAGTTGGGTGTTTGAGCAATTTTAAACCACTTTTAATGGAAGTAGGGGCAGCATACTCCACTCCACCCTTTCCAAAAAAGAAAAAACTTAAGCCTGAAGCAATCATTAATGTGCCCCAAAGTACAAAAACCATGCGCCATTCACTCATATCAAGTACAAATTGCGCAAAAATAGGAAATAAAATAAAGCTAATATTTGGAGCAAGCTCATGTATTCCAACAGCTTTTCCCCAATCTTCATACTTAACCAAGCTAGCTAGAGTTTTCATGGCAGCTGGAAAATAAAGTCCTGCCGTTAGCCCTACAAATAAGAAAACAACTCTAAATTGATTAAGGCTTTCCCATAGCGGAATTGAAATAAAACATAGACCAGTTGCAAAGATAGAAAAGCTTGCCATATGCCTTGGGCGAACTTTACTAAGTAAAAATCCACATAGACCAAGAGAAATACTAAGCCCTATTCCTTGCATAAACAAAAGGCTTGTTGCTTCTGTATGCCCCACGCCAATATCATTTTCAAAGGCAACTAAAAGTGGAGATAAAGCACATCTAGCTGAATAACTAAGAGCAAACAAAAAGGCTACAAAAAATACCCAGCCCAAAACTTTTTTAAAATCAGATTGCATTATTTTTTCCTATTTCTCATACTCTATTGTATTTGAGGTGAAAATTCTTGTTTTGCTACAAATTGTTCAGCTCCAAAACTAACAATAAACATACCTACAAATTTATTGTTATTATAGGCTTCAACTCTAAACATAGTTTTATTTTTATCTATAGAATAATTGGCCATGAAATTCTTTTTTTTAATTAAAATATTACTTTCATTTTTCCCAAGCGTTGCACCAATTGCATTTATCCTTATGCCAGGTTTTGGGCTTACTAGAAAATCTCTTTCAACATATAAGATTTCACCAGATTTTATTTTTTTCTTAATACCATCTGCAAGCACTTCAAACTCATTATTGTTAGCATTATTATAGCTATCGTACCAAAGTGGTGTAAATTTTGTTAATACTTTATTACCATAATGCACCTTTAGTTCACGCTTATTACCAACCAAGGCTAAAATAGGCGAGCTAACTTCAAGGCTCTTATAGACATCAACGGGAACTGGAATTTTACCTGATAAATTAGGGCGAATTTGCTCAAGAGGTAAGAAATTACCAACAGTTAAATTCATATTAATATTATCTTGTAATGCTTTTTTTACTCCAGCTAAATCAAGCTTAAATTCACGACTAAACTCAATACCTAGATGTTTAAAAAAGGACTCCGTTGCTTGCAAATGATAATAAGTTCTGCCCTCAACATTAAAGTCTTTACTAACCTCTATCGCATAAGCTGGTTTATGATTTTTAATCGCAAACCAAGTTAAGCAACGCTCCATTTCTTTGTCACCTAAATCAGTTTTGGTGTTTTTAACGTAAAACTTATGGTTTTCTTTTAGCAAAAATTTATTAAGGCGAGTTGTCACATCATTTGCAACATATGCAAGATTACCATTTTTTTCGCCAGTATCTTCCAAGTCAATAATTATGCATTGACCCCATTTTTTGGGATTGCGATTTTTTGTCTCATATGTTGGACGATAAAAACCACTACCATCATGCAAATTAACAATTAAATCAATATCTTTATTCGTGATTAAATCTTTAACCTTAGAAACAATCTCATACTCAGGATCATTTTTTTTAAGGCTAGCAAATTTACGGTTCATATCCCCATAAATCCCACGAGAGCGTTTTAAAATACTATGGAAATTTAAATTAGGCACTATCCAAACACTACCCTTAGTGAACTTATATTTAGTAGCAAGCAGCGCAGCAGCAGAAAATCCACCAGGTTCATCACCCTGAATACCACCTACAATAAGCATATGTGGTTTACCACTTCCAAACTTATGCACGGTAAAGCTTGGTGTATTTTTAGCATATGACAAAGCACTACTAAAAAGCACTAAAAAAACAACAAGTAAAATTTGTAATATATTTTTCTTCATATTTTTAATTAAAAAGACTGAAAAGTAGTTTAACCCATTAAGATATAATTAATAAAAAAAAGATTGCAAAGAGCATTACTTATTCTCGCCATAACAGTATATAGATTTTTAAAAAAAAAGAAATATAAAAAAAAGCTAAATTTTAACTTGACCAAAGTCATACTTTTCTTTTAGATTGTCGTTTTAAATAATTTAGCACGTATGATGTGAATAGAGCTCTCTTCACAATTAATAGTGCAGAGCTTTCGAATTTATAGAGAGGACAAGTATGTTACAAAAAACTGAATTTATTTGGATGGACGGAAAATTAGTACCTTGGGACGAGGCAAATGTTCACGTATTAACCCACTGTTTACACTATGGAACTGGTGTTTTTGAGGGTATTCGTGCTTATAAATGCCAAGATGGTAGCTCTGCTATTTTCCGCTTGCCAGAGCATGTAAAGCGTCTTTTTAATTCTGCAAAAATTTTAGGTATGAAAATTCCTTTAACAGAAGAAGAATATGCCAATGCTATTATTGAAACTTGCAAAGCGAATAAATTAGTTGAAGGCTATATTCGTCCACTCAGTTTTGTTGGTTATGGCGCTATGGGTGTTTATCCTGGTGACAACCCTGTTTCAACAACTATTGCTGTTTGGCCTTGGGGGGCTTACCTTGGAGCTGAAGCTTTAGAAAATGGTATTCGCATTAAAACTAGTTCTTTCACAAGACATCACGTAAATGCTATGATGACAAAAGCAAAGGCTTCAGGCAACTACGTAAACTCTGTTTTAGCTAAATGTGAAGCAAAAGCAGATGGTTATGATGAAGCCCTCATGTTAGATGCTCAAGGTTACGTATCAGAAGCATCTGGTGAAAATATCTTTATGGTAAGAAATGGCGTAATTAAAACTACTCCGCTTACCTCTATTTTAGATGGTATTACACGTGATTCACTCATGATTATTGCTAAAGAACTTGGCTTTACTGTTGTTGAGCAATTATTCACACGTGATGAACTTTATTGCGCTGATGAAGCTTTCTTTAGCGGTACTGCTGCTGAACTTACACCAATTCGTGAGCTTGATGGTCGCACAATTGGTATTGGTAAAGCTGGTCCTGTTGCTAAGAAAATTCAAGCTGCATATTTTGACGCTGTTAAAGGTAATGGTACAAAATATGAAAGCTGGCTCACTCGTTATAGTGTTTAATTAAGCCATTTTAAGCAAAATTAATTTTGTAGCCGAGTAAATTTTTATTTCTCGGCTACTTTTTTTTGGAGTAGCAACATGTTGATTAGACAAGAAAATAGAAGTAAAGAGTTGGTATCAGAACTTAAAGAAATCTGGCTTAGAAGTGTCAAAGCTACACATCTTTTTTTAAGTGAAGAGGATATAATAAAACTCATTCCTTTTGTTGAAATTGGCTTAGAACAAATTGAAGTTCTAGTTGTTGAGTATAGCGATAACTTACCAATCGGATTCATGGGAATTGATGGTAATAAACTTGAAATGCTGTTCTTAGATACTCCTTTCATGAAAAAGGGATACGGTAGAAAACTGCTTACTCAAGCTATTGATGAATTTAATGTTGAATATGTTGATGTTAATGAACAAAACCCTAATGCCGTTGAATTTTATAAGGCGATGAGTTTTAGTCAATATGATAGGAGTGCAGTTGATGACCAAGGTAATAATTTTCCTATATTAAAATTAAAGTTGAATAGGTAAATTAAAAATAATTGATTTGTTTTTGTTTAATTTAAAGTAGCTATAGGCAAAATACATCAGTGTATTCTGTCTATAGGGCTCACGGTTGATGAAAGAATTTTTTGAAAGAGAAGCTGGCTATAAAACGGATTAACGTGCATTTTTTTTGACTTTCCCATAATTTATCTTGACATAAACTATGGTAAGCATGTATATATAAGTAGAATATTAATAAAAATATTTTTTAATATTTGTAGTTTAAGTTTATTTTTGGAGTAAGTTTATTAGATCGATTTCATTATAAAATATAGTTTAAGGGAGTAAATATGTCCGAATTACAAGGTCAAAGGACTTATGCCCTTGTGGGTACTGGTGGCAGTGGTAAGACTTCATTATCAGAAATGTTGTTATTTCAAACGGGAGTTATTAATCGCCTTGGTGCTATCGAAGAAGGCACTACAGCATTAGATTATGAGCCAGAAGACGTTAAAAGACGTGGCTCTGTTACTCCTGGTTTTGCAAGTTATTCTTGGGATAAAGAGAAACATTTTTTAGTTGATATTCCTGGTGACGCTAATTTTGCTGGCGATATAAGCTATTTACTCTCTGGTGTTGATAGTGTCTGTTTTGTGATTGATGCTGTTGATGGTGTTCGTCCTTTAACAAAACGGCTTTGGCAATACGTTAACGAAGCAAGCTTACCAGCTGTTGTTTTTGTAAACAAAACTGATAGAGATAGAGCTGACTTTGATACTGCTGTTGCTGGGCTTAGCACAATTTTAGGTATTAAACCTGTATTTTTATATGTACCAATTCGTGAAGGTGAAAACCTTACTGGCATAGTTGATGTTTTAGCAAATAAAGCTCTTATGTTTGGTGAAGATGGTGCGACTAATCCTGCTGAAATTCCTGCGCATTTAATTGATGACATTGCACTTTTGCGTGATACGGCTATTGAAAATATTGCTGAAAGTGATGAAGATTTAATGGAAAAATACCTTGAAGAAGGTTCCCTTAGCGATGAAGATTTAGTTAATGGTCTTCGCCAAGGTGTGCTTAATTGTGAGCTTGTACCTGTTGTTTGTGGTTCTTCACTTCAAAACAAGGGTGGCAAAGAATTATTATCCATTATTGCTAAATATTTACCATCTCCGCTTGAGCGTGTGCCATTTATGACTGAAGAAGGTGAAGGTGTTCACGCTGACCCAAGCTCAAGCCCAACTTGCTTTATATTTAAAACTATTGCAGATCCTTTTGCTGGTCAACTTAGCATTGCTCGTGTTGTAACTGGCTCAATTAGCTCAGATTTAACCCTTAAAAATCAAAGCAGTGGTGAATCTGAACGCCTTAGCAGTTTATCATATTTAAACGGTAAGGCACAAACTCCTTGTAAGGAAAAAGCTGGTCCAGGATCTATCGTTGCTATTGCTAAACTAAAAAATACTAAAACTGGCGATACTTTATGTGAAGAAAAAGCTCCAGTTAAAATTGCAACTCCTGAATTACCTCCTCAATTAATTACTTTTGCACTCGCTCCAAAAGAAAAGGGAGATGAGGACAAAGTATATGCAGCTGTTCAAAAATTACTTGATGAAGATATTACCTTAACACTTTCACGTGACGAGGAATCAGGCGATATTTTACTAGCTGGCATGGGTCAACTCCATATTGAAATTTCTGTTGAAAAAGCTAAACGTCGCTATAAAACTGAAATTGAATTAAAAACACCGAAAGTTCCATACCGTGAAACCTTACGTGGTAAAGCGCAAGTTCAAGGTCGCCATAAAAAACAAAGTGGCGGACGTGGTCAATTTGGTGATTGTTGGATTGAGCTTGAAGGCTTGCCTCGTGGCGGTGGTTATGTATTTGAAGATTCCATTGTTGGTGGTGCAATTCCACGTAACTATATTCCAGCTATAGATAAGGGTATTCAAGAATCAGCAGCTCGTGGATTTTTAGCTGGCTACCCTGTTGTTGACTTTAAAGTACGCTTGTATGATGGAAGTTATCACAATGTTGACTCCTCTGAAATGGCGTTTAAAATAGCTGGTTCTTTAGCTTTCAAAAAGGCTATGGAAAGTGTAAAGCCTGCCCTACTTGAACCTATTATGCTAGTTTCAGTTACAATTCCTGATGAGTATATGGGTGATATTATTGGTGACTTATCTTCACGCCGAGGCAAAGTACTTGGTTCAGACTCACAAAGTGGAATTTCTGAAATCAAGGCTCACGTGCCAATGAGTGAAGTTCTTCGCTATGCACCAGATTTACGCTCTATGACAAGTGGACAAGGTGTATTTACTATGGAGTTTGGTCATTATGAAGAAGCACCACCACCTATCGTTGAAAAAGTTGTAGCTGAATATGAAAAAATAAAAGCAGCAGAATAATTATTTTGTTATAAATCTAAAGTAGTTATTTAGCCTAAACTATAAAAAGGAAAGATATTTTAAGTCTTTCCTTTTTTTTTGCTCTAAA
>CAYJPK010000041.1:0-17898 GCA_964372035.1 uncultured Desulfovibrionaceae bacterium
AGCCAGCTTTTTGAAAAAGACATTGAAAATGACTTTTTCAGCTTCGACTATTTAGAGAAGCTGTTAAAGTATTGAGTTTTGCAAAATAGCATATCTTGCAAAGCGATATGTTTCATTACTAGTGCAATACTCAAGTTTTGTCACTCTGAGGAAAAGCGAGGAACGAGCTTTGACGTGAGAGTCCATGCCTTTTTATTGTTTTCGTTTGAAATATCTAGAGCTACTTCGCTCCATGGATTGCCACTTCATTCGCTACGCTCACTCCTTGCAATGACAAACCTGAGTTTTAAATATTACCCAAAACACAAAAGTGGCTAAGCTATCGAAAGTTTATCCTATGAGCGCCTTAATATACTTAGGGAACAATATTTTTGTATCATATTTTGCAAGTACAGTTTGCCTTGCTTTTTCTCTAAGTGGCATAAGTTTTTCCTTGTTTTTAAGGGCAAAGCACACTGTTTTGGCGATTTGTTCTGGATTGTATAGATCAACCATCAAGCCATTTTCTTTATGTTCAAGGACTTCTTGAACTGGTTCTGTATTTGAGCCAATCATTAAGCAAGCGCAGCTCATAGCCTCTAAGAATGACCAAGATAAAACAAAAGGCACACTTAGATAAACATGTGCATCAGAAATTTGCAAAATAGACTTATAAGCATGGTATGGTAAAAACGGGAAGATATGCACTCTTTCTAAGTCAAATTGAATATTGTTAAGCTTCATTTCTTCTTGCATTTGCGCAAGATAAGTTTCATGTTTTTTTGGTGCTTTATCATAATTATGTTTTTCATCACCAACTATTATAATGTGAGCATTTGGGCGGTCTTTTAAAATTTGCGGAATAGCTCTATAGAAGCTAGGAAATCCCCGATGCGGTTCAAGTGCTCGAGCCGTATAGGTCACAAATTCAGTTTTATTTAAAAGTGGTACAATTTGACTAGGCAATTGCAAGTTATCATTAGATTTTTTGGGTGTAAAAAACTCAGTATCAATCCCGTCATGTATAGTTGTTATTTTATCATGATAGCGCTTAGGAAATTGAATTTTTTGCCAAGTTGTTGGAGCAATTCCTATATCAACTAAATCAAGAGCTGATAAGGCTAAGATATTTGATTGGCGTTGTTGAATCTTTACACTTAATTCATGAGGATAATTTTCCTTATGAATTTCTTTTTCAGTTTCATCACGAAAGTACCATTCAAAGAAACCAGTTTGTCGTGCTTTTTCAAATACATCTTTTGCATAATTCATAGTTCCAAAATTAACATGCCCATGAATAATATCAGGTGTAAAGCCACTTTTTTTAACTTGTTCCATTGCTTCCGCAAAGATAGTTGCATGTTCATGGAATGGTAATTTATTGAATTGACGGTTTTTAGACTGAATTTGAATCCATTTAACATTTGGAGCATTTAACTCTTTGCGCCTTTTATACATTGATAAAAAATAAACTTCATTTTCTTTTTGTGCAGCAAGAGCCACGCTTATACGATGAAATTGAGCTGGAAAATTATTATGCACAAATAGAAATTTCATATCATATCCTAATTTATTGATTTTAGCACATTATTATGTCTAATTCTTTTCTTGTCAAGCTTCATAATCTATTACTGTTTATAGCAATAGAATATAAGTTACTTATAATTATTTAATTTAAAATGGTCTTATGATTTTTATAAGTTTATAACTTAAATAAAAGATGGAAAAAATTTGAATTCGAAAATTATAGAGATATTAGATATTCCTTATAGAGGGATTTTAATATTTAAAATATTTTACATGTAATCATCTGAAATTTTGTGCTTTTCATTTTGAGATTCTTTAATAAAAAGTATTTATCAAATAATTTTTATTAAAAAAAATAATTTAAGCATAAACCATTATTAATAAAGGAATATTGAGTGTTTTTACAAAAAAAATATTTTTCGAACATGCTTGTATTATTGATATAAAATGAATCAGAAATAAAATCTGCATACTTGACACAGTGTAAATTTTTTCTTAGTTTTATTTACACGTTTAGACACAGTTAGATTGTGGTAGGGGTAAGTTTATTTTTTTTACTGGTTACAGGTGATTTATGAGTTAT
This sequence comes from uncultured Desulfovibrionaceae bacterium, assembly GCA_964372035.1. Classification (GTDB taxonomy): domain Bacteria; phylum Desulfobacterota; class Desulfovibrionia; order Desulfovibrionales; family Desulfovibrionaceae; genus CAYJPK01. Next base: position 2,090 of record CAYJPK010000041.1, read on the forward strand.
CGGGTTTTACTTAGTTTTATGTTTTTGTATTGTTTGTGTTGTATTTTTTTTCCAAACAGTTCATTTAGTTCTACAGCTTTAAGGCAAAATGAAATACTTCAACAAAGTTATATTGAGCCTGTAGATTTTCCTTCTGCTAACTACATAGCTGCAAATTCACAATCCAATTCTATTACTTCAATTAACGGTAGACCAAGAGTAAATTCTGGTGTCCCTTCAAATTATTTTAGTCGCAAATTTGATGATGGTGTTCTTGATAAAAATATTAGCTTAGCACATAAAGATACTAAGCCTGTTATTACTGTTGGTTATGTGAACGGCTATGGCTTAATGTCTGATCATAATTCCTACAACTCTAAAGGTTATGGCTATGATTTGCTCGTAAAATTTGGACGTTATGCAGATATTGAGTTTAAATTTGTTGAGTCTAAAGAGGACGTAATAAAAGCCGTGCAAGATGGTGAGGTAGATATTGCTGGTCTTTATTCGATTACACCAGAGAGGCAACGTCAAGTTGCTTTTGGTAAAATTCCTGTTGGAGCAACTCAATATTCTTTAGTAGCAAGGGGCGAGCAAGCTTACTTCTATGATGATCATGTAGCTATAAATGGAAAGACTGTAGCTACTTATAATGGTAATCCAGGTAATAGGCTATTAGATACTTATTTAAAGCAGCACAATATTTCAGTAGAATATGTTGTTGGTGGGGCTCAAGATTTCATGAACCTCGACACTGACTTTTATCTTACTAACTCAACCGTTCATACTGAAGAGGATTTTTATAGTGTTTTGAATTTGGGTTTAAGAAATCTTTATTTCTTTGCACGAAAAGATAATGAGCAGTTACTTAATTATTTAGATCAAAAACTTTATGCTTTTTTTACTGAAAATGCTTCATTTCCTGATTTTTTAGAGCATAAGTATGGGCGAGTTGGTAATGAATTTTTAAATCGCTCCTTAACTCGTAAAGAAGCAGCTATGTTAAAAGGTAAAACTTTTAAAGTTGGTTATGCTGACGATTACCAACCTTACAGCTTTAAAGACAGTTTAGGTAATCCAGGTGGTGTAAACATCGAATTTATGAATGTTTTAGCGAAAAAATACGGATTTAATGTTGAGTATGTTCCTTTTAATCTTAACCATTCTTGGAGTAATTTTGAAGGTTTGGATATATTAGCCTCATTAATTGGTGAAAGAAATCATGTTAGAAGGTTTTATGAGTCGACAGATCCTTATGATAATACAAGTTTAAATCTTGTTTTTAGAGATGATTTTGATTTTGAACAAAATAGTCTTAGTATTCAAAAGGAAGGAAAACAACCAATTAAGATTGGAATGTTGAACTATATTTCATTTCCATATAGTGCTTTTTTCAAAAGATTTCCAAATATAAAGGTAACTCACTATCCTAATCCTGATGAGATTTTAAAAGATTTTTTTAAAAAAGAACTTGATGCATTTGTAGCAACAGAGCTTGGTGCAAGAACCATTGCTTCTAGCTTGATAACAGGAAAAATGCATATGACTATTCACCTTTCATTGCCAATGGGCTTTCAAATTTCTAAAAGACTTAGTGATGAGTATGTTGAACTGTTTAATGTCATTATCAATAGAGAATCCAAAAAAACTGTTGAGGAAATATCCGTTAGAGAGCTTGCAAAGTATTCAGGTGTTTTTGGTAGCGAACAGTTCTTTAAGCAAAACAAGTGGTATTTTATGGCTTTTGGGTTGGTTATAACCTTAGTGTGTGTTGGTTTAATATATATTATCCGCCAACGCTCAACAATTGGCGTTTTAGCAAAAGACACAGTTACACCGCTTATTTCATTGTCACAATTTTCAAAAGAAGTTGATGATAAATTAAAAAATTCTAAGGTTGGCGAGTATAAAATGATTATTCTTGATATAGATTATTTTAGAATGATCAATAATTATTACGGAACTACCAAAGGTACAGAAGTAATTCAAGCTATGGCAGATGCACTTCTTGATGCTTACCGTGGTAATGATGTTTTAATTACAAGGCGCATAGCAGAGCAGTTTATTGTTTTTAAAAAAATTGATGAAGCTAAAGAGATTCAAGAAGTTATTAATAGCTATGTTGTGCCGAGAGTAAAGGCGGTTGTTGGTGAGAGCTATTCTTTAAAAATGTCTATTGCAATGTGTAAAAATTATGAACAGGGCGAAACAACTCGTGCACTTTTGGATAATTTAAATATTGCACATCAAAAAGCTAAAAAAGTTCATAGAACTTCATATGTTGAGTTTACTGAAGAAATGCGCCGTGAAGCAACAACAATGCTTGATATTATTTATAGAATGGAACATGCAATTGAAAACGGTGAGTTTGTCGTGCATTATCAGCCTAAAATTGATATGCGAGGTCTTGAGATTATTGGTGCAGAAGCTCTTATTAGGTGGCTACCTCCAATTGGCAATCCGATTTATCCTAATGAATTTATACCTGTTATGGAAGAAAATGGCTTTATTTCTCAGTTGGAGCTATATGTTTTTGAAGATATTTGTAAGTTTTTACAAAATAATTCTAAGGGTTTTAAAATACCAAAAGTTGCAATCAATATTTCGCCAATTACCCTAGCAAATGCTAATTTAATCAAGAAAATGGTTATGCTTTTAAAGGAATATGCAGTTAGTCCAAAGCAAATTGAAGTTGAAATTACAGAATCTGCTATTGGTGATTTTGAGGAAAGTTTGCCTACTATAATTAAGATTTTGCATAAGGTTGGTTTTAGCGTTGCAATGGACGATTTTGGAGCTGGTAACTCCTCGCTCAACAGGCTTAGCATGATTGAAGTTGATGTATTAAAGCTTGATAAGGTATTCCTTGACTTCCATGAAGATGCGCCACGTGGTTCATTAGTTGTTCAGCAAATTATTGAACTTGCAAAACAGCTTGGCATGAAAGTTGTTGCTGAAGGTATTGAAACATATGAACAAGCTAAATGGTTACAAAATATCAAATGTGATATTGCTCAAGGTTATTATTTTGAACGTGTTTTAAATGAAGATGCTTTTATAGATTTATTATCTAGTAATAAAAAGTATAATTTATAGTTTGGTTTTATGGTGTTATTGGTAAGTAGTTAATGTTTTAAGTTTATGGTATGGAGAATATGTTTATGAATATTTCAGAGCAACGATTTATGAATTCCCTTATGAATTTTGATTTAGAGGGAATTAAAACTGCTATTGGAACTGGAATCGATGTCAACTATGTATTGAACAATAAAATAACAGCACTAATCCATGCTTCATCTAAAAATAAATTGAATATTGTTAGGTACTTGGTTGATTGTGGTGCTGATATAACTTTAAAAGATATCGATGGTAAATCAGCTCTTATTCATGCCTCTGAAAAAGGTCATATTGACGTAGTAAAATTCTTATTATCGCTTGGTGCTGATATTGAGGATTTTGGTAATGAACATAAAACACCATTAATGCTTGCAGTAAAACATAAGCACTTAGAACTTGCACAGTTGTTAATTAAGGCAGGCGCAAAGGTTAATGCAAAAGATATTAATGGAAAAACTGCACTCCAAACTGCATCTGCAAAGGGTTATGATGATTTAGTTAAGCTATTAATTGAAAACGGTGCTAATGTTGATGCAAAAGATATTGATGCAAGAACAGCACTTATGCGTGCCAGTGATAGTGGGCAGGTTCAAAGTGCTAAAATCCTTGTTGAAGCTGGTGCTAAGCTAGAAGATGAAGATAAGAAAAAAAGAACTTCAAACATTCATGCTGCAATTAAGGGGCAAGAAAAGGTTGTTGATTTATTAGCTCAAAGTGGTGCTAATTTAAGTGCAAAAGATGAAGATAATAAAACTGCTCTTATTCATGCAATTTCAAATGGGCATCTTGATACTGTAAAGCAATTATTAAAACATAACGATGATTTAAATGCAAAAGATGAGCATGGCAGAACAGCTCTTATGCATGCAGCCTCCAATGGTTATTTGCCGATTGTTGAATTATTACTAGAAAATGGTGCTAAAGTTTTTGAAGAAGATGACAAAGGACAAACAGCTCTTTTTTATGCCTGCAAGGGAGGACATGAAAAAACAATTAGCGCAATTTTAAATAATAGCAATAGTATCGAACATAAAAATTCCAAAGATTTAACACCACTGCTTTATGCTACTGTTTTAGGTGATTTTACTGCAGTTAAGGCACTTTTACAAGCAAATGCAAATATTGAAGCTACTGATGGTCTTGGTAGAACTCCTCTTATGATTTGTGCAGCAAAGGGTTATTCTGATATTGCGCAAGAACTTTTAGCGGCTGGCGCAAACATTTATGCTAGTGATAATATGAATCATACAGCACTATCACTTGCTACAAAGTCAAAGCAGAATAAAATTATTGATATGCTACTTAAATTTGGTATTGATATTAATTCATTATGTTCAAAGCTTAATCACCCATTAATTAATGCTGTTCTTGATAATGATCAAGAAATAGTTAAAACCTTTATTGATAGCAAGGTTGATGTTGAAACCTTAGATAATGGTGGGCGTACTCCGCTTATGCTTGCGCTTGCAAATAATAATATGCCTATTACAAATATGCTTTTAGAAGCAGGGGCAAATATTGAAGCCAAAGCGCAAGACGGGACAACAGCACTTAGCCAAATGGCAATTAGGGGAAATCTGCAAGCTATGGAGCTATTACTTGAAAAAGGTGCAAATATTGATGATAAAGATTTTTCAGGTTCAACAGCATTGCATAATGCAACTATCTATTCTAATAGAGATACTGTTAAATATTTATTGGATAATGGTGCTGATATTGAAAGCCAAGATAATAAAAACCGAACTGCCCTTATGTATGCTGCGGTTCAAAGTTCAACAGATACTTTAGATCTGCTTTTAGATTCAGGTGCAAATGTAGAAAAACTAGACAATCAAAATAAAACAGCTCTCATGTATGCATCGATGAAAGGTAGTAGTGGTGCTGTTAAAAAACTAGTTAGCAAAACACAAATTGACGAAACTACTCTTAAAAATCTTAGCTCTGCTTTTCATTACGCAGCACTTAGCAATAATACAGAAGCGATTGAAATATTGCTTGAAAATGGTGTTGATATTAACTGTACTGACACTAAGAATAGAACAGCACTTATTTATGCTGTTTCAAAACAAAATTTAAGAGCCGTTAATTTATTAATTAAAAATGGTATAGATTTAGATGTTTCAGATAATCGGCTTGGAACAGCACTTATGTATGCTTCGTATCAAGGTGATGTGCGTATAGTGGAGCTTTTATTAAGTTCTGGTGCACAGCCAAATATCAAGACAATGCGAGGTAATACGGCATTTTTATACGCAAGTGAGTTTGGAAATTTGAACACACTTAAGGTTCTTTATGATTATGGTGCTGAAGTTGATGCTATGAATGTTCAATTATTAACAGCTCTTATGTATGCTTCAATTCGTGGTAATGCTGGTATGGTGCGTTTTTTACTGCGTTGTGGTGCTAAAGTTAATTTACGTGATAAATTAAAGCAAACTGCAATTGACCATGCAATAGAAAATGAACATCAAGCAATTGTTGAATTGTTAAATCACTTTATAGAGTACGGCAAACTTCCAACAATTTTTGGCATGTCAAACACGCTAATTATGCGCAGTGCAGTTAAGTTTGCAAGCAAGCAAAAAAATATTAGCCAAAGTGAAAAAGTTAATAGGCAACATGCTAAAGACGTTGAAATTATTAAAAAAATAGATGATGAAAAAATTTATTGTGTGCCGCATAGTTCTAAAAATACTGAGGCAATTGTTGATAAGCTTGCTCCTAAACTTAAAACTAGCACTCAAGAAAATGAAAATAAGCTTTCACCACAAGAGTCTTTAAATGATGAGATTATTGAACTTTCAGAGCTTCACAGTGAAGAAGATGCTGATGTAACAACTAAAAAAGTTGAAGAAGAGGTGCCAAATAAGGTAGAGCTTAAAAACTTAGCGCTTGAAATAATATCTGATGATTTTGAAAAAGTATTTAAAAAATCAGCTTTTCTAGCTCCTACAATTCCAGCAAGAAAACTAAATGGTGCTAAAAATAATATTGTAAATACCAAAATTGAAGATTATGATATTTGTTGTGTTGTTGATAAAACCTTCTTGGGTAATGCAAGCCATGGCATAGCCTTACTTAGAAATTCACTCTTTTATCGTGAAAAAAATAAAGAACCTATTGCAATACGTTATGTTAATATTGCAAATGTTGGATATAAGGAAAAATTAAGCTATAATAATCCTGTTGAGGCAGTAGTTATTGATACAGGTGAAGATACTTTAACTATCACGGATAATGAGAATTTATCATTAAAAGATTTTTCGCTTTTAATTAAGAAGCTAGTTCTATATAGCAATACTGGCAGAATGCCATAACTTATTTCTTGAATTTCTATTTGTTTTTTTTGAGAGTAAAATATTCTATTACAGTGTGTTAGAATGTTTTTTCATCATCGACTTGATTGGTCAATTAAAAAGGCATGAGTTTTTAAAATTCATGCCTAAATTTTATTATACTTAGATTTGCTTGCTCCAATATGAATAAACTAAATCTCTATTACTTTCCAATAAACTTAATACATTGTCAGGAACTAAATGACGAATGTTTAGACTTTTTAGCCATTTATCTCGAATTAGTGATGCGCTAATATCTAAAATTGGAGTATGCAGAAAGTAAGTTTTAGCATTTTCAGCCATGATAACGCTATTTTCAGCTTCATTATATTCAAGCCCATTCCAATAATCATTAATATTTTTCTTAAAAGTGCTTAGCGTAGTGTTATATCGTGAAATAATAGCAAAATCCATTAGGCTAGGGACTTCAAAGCCTTTATACCATGAATTTATTTTAGAAAAATCCTCTGCACCTAAAATAAAAGTTCCATGGCAATCTGGGTTTTGATCTTTCCATGCACTTAAACTATTATAACTATACGATGGGTGGCTTAAAAAGCCTTCTAGCATATTTAAGCGAACAGTATCGTTGGCATTGCCTTCAATTGCCGCACTAATTAAGCTAGTTCTAAACTCAAACGGTAATAAGTTACTTTCTACTTTATGGGCTGGCTTAGCACATGGCATAAGTTCAACATAATCAAGACCTAATAATTCTACACACTCAAGCGCAAGGCGTAAATGACCAATATGTATGGGATTAAATGTTCCGCCTAAAATTCCAACTTTTTTCATGTTCGTTACGACTTCTAATTTTTAAAGTAATAATTCAATTAATTTGACAATTTCAAAATTTGTTAATGTTTTTGTTTAACTAGTATGAGCTGAAAAAATCATTTTACAGCATATTAAAATGTTTTTCATCGGCGACTAACTAGTTTATTAATTTTCTTTCAACTTTTTAAGCCATGCATCAAGCTCAAGGACTTTTTTATCTTGCTCACAAAAAGTATGACATGAATTTCTAGCTTCTTCTTTTAGTAGTAGTAGCTCTTCATCACTAAGCTGTAAGGCTTTTTCGATTTGAGTTGTAAACTCTTCAACAGAAGCAGGAAAATCAAGCACCCACGATTTTAGCTCTTCACTTAAAACTTCACAAACACCACCAACATTATGCATAACAGGTAAGAGCCCATGCGCTAGAGCTTCTAGTTGAGTATTTGGTAGACCTTCGCTTGTTGATGCAAGAAGAAAAATATCGGCTTGTTTTAATTTACTGGCTACATCAGTTGTAAAACCATGCCATATGATTTCTTGTTTTATATCAAGTGTTTCTGCGAAAGCTTTAATTTCTTTTTCATTGCTACCAGTTCCAACAATATGACATACAAAATCATATTTTACCTTTTCCAATGCTTTTAAAATATGAATATGTCCTTTATCGTTATTTAATTGTTGTGTTAAAATTAAATGACGTGGACTATTTGTTTTTAAGGCATTAACGGTAGGAGTTTTACCATTTAAAATAACTTTAATCTTTTCATCTTTTAAATATGGTAAGCTAAGTTTAAAGCCTTTTGCAATAAACTCGCATGGACATAGAAAATAAGGATCAACATACTTATGAATTAAAGATGTTTTAAGCTTATAAGCAATATCATTTGGTAGCCCAATACGTTGAATAACAGGTATTGCCAAAAGTTTTGCTGCAATACCAGCCGTGCTTAAACCTTTTTCAACATTTACAAATACACAATCTATTTTATTTCTTTTAAATAATTGATAGAATTTATAAATTGCAATAGGGTTTAAATCCATACCAAAATCAAAATGCTTGGCTTTCAAGTTTTTTTGTTGGCAGCTATCAACAAAATGATCTTGTCTAGCATATACATAAACATCATGCCCTAAATCTTGCAAGCCAACAGCAAAATTTAGCATCCAAGTTTTTACGCCACCCCATTTTTTTGTTGCATTTACAAATGCTATGCGCACATTAAACCTACTTTTTTAAAAAATATCAGCACCATCTGCCGTAATTCTAACCATATGTTCAAAGCGGTAACCACCAAATTCAGGGTAGTATAAGCCCGGCTCAACAGTAACCACCATATTTTCTTGTAAAATAACATCACTACGAGGGCTTAAGCTTGGTGCTTCGTGTGTTTCTAAGCCTATACCATGACCAAGCCCATGTGTAAAATATTTTTCAACACCAAGTTTTATAAAATGCTCATTCGCTAAGTGATAAGCCTCACTACATTTCATACCAGCTTTGATTTCTGTAATTGCAAGCTTTTGAGCGGTTTTAACAGCGTCTTCCATCTCTAAAAACTCTTTAGGCGGCTTGCCATTTAACCATAAAGTTCTAGTTTGATCACTGCAATAATTTTGCACACGACAACCCGCGTCAATCAAGATTAAATTTTCAAGTACATCTTCGCTCGGTTCTGCGTGTGGAAGTGCCGCATTTTTACCGCATGCGGCAATTGTTGCAAAGGCTAGCTCTTGTGCACCGTTATCACGGAAGAATTTTTCAATTTCCCAAGCAATATGATGCTCTGTTTGACCAATTTTTAATAGATTTGGCAAATTATCCATCATGCGATGATTCAGCCTGCATGAAGTGCGCATTGCCATTAGTTCAGTTTCACTTTTTATAATACGTAGTTTTTCAACAATATTATTTGTGCGAATTGGCTCAAAAATTTTGATAAAATCATCATAAAATGCAAGATTTATGTTTTTAGTTTCAATTCCAATATTTGTGCCAATTTTTTTCTTGATAAATTCAGCCATAAAAGCTGCAGGATTAGCACCATAAATGCAAATATTATCTTCAGCCCATAGCCTTTTTGCGGCGTCTTTATACCTTGCATCAGTAAAAAGATAATCTTTATTTTCATCATTGGCATGAATTAGTAACATGCCAGCACTTTCATTTTCTTGCGGATTTTTAAGCTCAAAGCCTGAAAGATAAAAGCGGTTAGCTGCTGAACTGACAAGTAGTGCTTCGATATTATTTTTTTTGATTAATTCACGAACTTGTGAACGTCTATGTTTAAATTCTTTCATGATTTGTATTTACCTTATTGTGCCAATGCCCTCAATTATGCGGGTTAAGCCTTCTTTATATTTTGCATGTTCAAGTTCTATGCCAGGGTAGAGTGAACTCACAACAGCCTTACCAACAACATAGCGACCCTCACGACCATCAACTTCAGTTCTTACACCCCACATATTGTGAAACATAGCTATTTTACTTTTGTATTCGCCTAAATATAAGGATATATGCCCTTTAAATAATATTAAACTTTTAAATGGTAAAGCTTTTTCTTTAATGATTTTAACTCGCTCACTAGCTGAATATTTTGATAAATCAATATAATCGAGGGCTTTTGCTTGAGCCTTAGAATTTCTTTCTAGCCAAATTCCAAAACTAAGAAATAAATCACGCAACATAGCAGAGCAGTCATGGTTATTGTTTAATTCGCCCCAACCGTATTTGCTGTTTATTAATGAATTACCTAAAGTTGCGATATTTTGAGCTGTAAATTGAATAGGCATAGCTTGAATTGCGTCATCTTCAACTACTGCTTTAACAAATTCAACTTCACCATTTACATTACGAATAGGAATACAAACAGCTTGGATAAGCCCAAATCCGCTATTATCAAGGACTAAAAGAGTTCCTATATTGCTTTTAGTTATAAATTCAAAATTTTCCTTTAAATAAATTGCAGTATCTTGACTAGTAATTGCCATTAGTTCTTGCTTTTCATAATATTTTGCAGCCTTATCACTAATTGTTGCAAGGTCTTGACTTTGTACCCAGCCTGACAAAAGGGCAGTTTCAATGTATGCCCAAGCTCCATCTTTTGACTTATGAGTTATCAAAACAGGGCTTGCAAGTGGCATTGTATAAACTTGTAAGGTATCAAAAGGATAACCCTCACCAGCAATTTTTGGGTTATTAAATTTTGGCTTTAGAGTTGGCGCAGTTCTAAGTGGAGTATCACGAACGGTTATTGCCTTTTGGGCAAAACCCTCTTGCAATAAACTCGGATATTCTTCTTCATTAGCATTGTCATAGAGCCTTGCATTATCTTCTTTTGTCCAAGGCAAAAGGTTTTCAGCATAGGCACTTTTTTTACTATCTAAAAAAACATATTTTTTGTTTACCCTTGCTTTTTCAGTATTGAATTTGATATTCCATGGTCTAAAGAATAATTCTTTAGTTCGCTGAAAATGAGCTTTTTGTTCTTCTTCGCTAAGTAATTCATTATTAGCTAAATTATTAGCATAAAATACCAAGTCTTGAGGAAAATCACTTAAATCTGCAATTTCACCACCTATTGGCAAATCATGAAAATCAGTCTTTGCACTACAGGCAAATAGGCTTAGGCAAATAACAATATATAACAATGTCTTACAAATATTATTTTTCAGCATCTTATTCTCATTTATTATTTAGACTTAGTCGATTAGCTAAATGTGTAAAACGTTTTTGCATTTTATTATTTCCAACTGCAATAGCAAGAGCCTTTGTTTCACCAACTAAGATAACAAGCTTCTTACCTCTTGTAATTCCAGTATAAATCAAGTTGCGTTGTAACATAATAAAATGTTGCGTTGAAACTGGAATAACAACAGCAGGGTATTCTGAACCTTGTGACTTATGAATTGAAATTGCATATGCCATTACGATTTCATCAAGTTCATCGCTTTCATATGGCACAATACGATCATCATATTTCACAGAAAGTGTTCGTTCTGTTGTATCAATATGGCTGATACGTCCAATATCACCATTAAAAACATCTTTATCATAATTGTTACGAATTTGCATTACCTTATCGCCAAGTTTAAATTCTTTATCACCACGTTTAATAACAGGGCTATTTTTACGCCCAAGTGCTTTTTGCAATAAATCATTTAAATTGCTTGAACCAATATCGCCCTTATGCATTGGTGTTAAAACTTGAATATCTTCAATGCTATCAAGCTTAAAGCGTCTTGGAATATGGTTTTGCACTAAATCAACTATCATTTCAGCTATTTTACCTGGTTCTCTATTACGCAAGAAATAAAAATCAGAAAGCACTTCCTTTGAAGCCTCTAGCGGTGGAACTTCGCCTTTATTGATACGGTGAGCATTTGTAATGATTTCACTTTCAGCTGCTTGCCTAAATACTTCTAATAATTCAACAACAGGCATTGCACCTGAATTTATAAAATCCTTTAAAACATTACCAGCTCCAACAGATGGTAATTGGTTAATATCACCAACAAAAACAACAGTTGCTCCAGCTGGAACTGCCTTTAATAAATGATAGGCTAACATTAAATCCATCATTGATGCTTCATCAATTACTAGCAAACCACAAGTTAGCGGGTTATTTTCATTTTTTGCAAAGCCTTCTTCTGTCGGGCTATATTCTAATAACCTATGAATTGTTTTTGCCTCTCTACCAACAGCTTCACCCATTCGTTTTGCGGCTCTTCCAGTTGGTGCTGCCATTAATATTTTAGCATTTTTTTCAGCAAAAAGTTCAATAATTCCTTTTACAATTGTTGTCTTACCAGTTCCAGGACCACCAGTTAAAACCATAACTTTAGCTTTTGCAGCAGTTATTACAGCTTCTTTTTGCTCTGCTGCAAGTTCAAGGTTTAGGTTTTTAATAACCTTTTGAACAGCCTCCTCTGGCTCCAAAAAAGTTATTGATTTTGGAGAGTTAATAATACGACTTAAGTAATATGAAAGTTTTGTTTCATACATATGATAACGAGCAAGGTAGATAGCTTCACAATCTTCTAATTCATCAATGAAAATACGCTCTTCAAGAGCTAAATCATTAATGGCATCTTCAATACCCTCATATTGCACATTAAATTTATCATGGATAAGGGCAACTAGCCTATCTTTTGGATAATAAACATGTCCCTCACTATTTAGCATTGATAACATATATAAGGTAGCAGCTTTTGCACGTAAACTATCATTTTCGTCAAAGCCAAGTTTTTTTGCAAGTTCATCAGCCCTAACAAAGCCGATGCCAGAAATATCATCTAAGGCTAGACGGTAAGGATTTTGTTTAACAATATTTAAGGCGCTTGAACCATAATAGCGATAAATGCGAACAGCCATATTTACTGTAATATTATGCGCTTGTAAAAATACAATTAATTCACGACTATTTGTATGGTCTTCCCAAGCATTTTTTATTTGCTCAAGCTTTTTTTGTGTAATCCCAGAGATTGAACTTAATTGGTCAATATCAGTATCCATAACATGAAAAGTTTCTAAACCAAACTTTTTTACAATTTTTTCAGCAAATGCTGGTCCAATTCCCTTGATTAATCCTGAACTAAGGTATACTTTAATGCCTTGCAAGTCAGCAGGGCGCTCTTGTTCATATGAAGTCATTTTAAATTGACGACCAAATCTTGAGTTTGTAACATAAGTACCACGTACTTTTAAGCTAACGCCAAGTTCAGGTTTTGGCATTGAGCCAACGACAGTTATTTCACTTTGTCCTTTTTGATTAGGGTTTAAGCTTAAAACTGTATAGCCATTGTCTTCATTGTGAAAAATTACTTTTTCGAGTGTTCCGTGGATTTCGAGTTCGTTTGTTTGCATAGTTTTTACTTTTTCAAAATTTTTTTTGTGATTATATAGACATTTGAGTGAGGTTACAAGTGTTAAGTAAGAGAATAATTCCATGCCTTGATGTTAGAGATGGAAAATTAACTAAGGGTGTTAAATTTCAAGAGAATATTGATATTGGTGACCCTGTTGAAGTTGCTAGACAATATTATGAACAAGGTGCTGATGAGATTGTTTTTTATGATATTACAGCCTCAGCAGAAAAACGTGGCATTTTTTTAGATGTTGTTGAAAGGGTGGCTTCTTGTTTGTTTATTCCATTTTCAGTAGGTGGTGGGATTAGCACTGTTGAGGATATGCGAGCAGTACTACTTGCGGGTGCTGAAAAGATATCAATAAATTCAGCCGCTGTCAAGACCCCAGAACTTATCGATTCTGGCGCAGCTGCCTTTGGCTCACAAGCTGTTGTAGTTGGTATGGACGTAAAGTCCGTTGAAAAAAGCATAACTATTCCTTCTGGTTATGAGATTGTTATTCATGGTGGGCGTACTAATACTGGCAAAGATGCTTTAGCTTGGGCAAAAGAATGTGCTGATAGAGGGGCTGGTGAAATTTGCTTAAATTCTATTGATGCTGACGGTACAAAAGCTGGTTATGAGCTTAATTTAACTAAATTAATTAGCACAAATGTGAATATTCCAGTTATTGCTTCTGGTGGAGCTGGTAATAAACAACACTTAGTAGATGCAATTAATATTGGACAAGCTTCGGCAGTTTTGGTAGCTTCAATTGTGCATTTTGGTGAGTATAGCATTAAAGAGCTAAAAGATTACATGAAAAGCTCAAATATTATGGTTCGTGAATAGTTTTAGATTATAATAAATTAACTTAAAATAAATTACATTATATAGTTGGAGTAGTTATGATTTTTGATGTTGACAATGAAACAATGCCTAGGGAAGAACTAGAAAAAGTTCAACTTCGTCGTTTACAAGATTTGTGTGCAAGAGTTTATGCGAACGTACCATTTTATCGTGAACGATTTACTGAAAGGGGAATTTCTCCTTTAAATATTAAATCCTTAGATGATATTAAATTGTTACCTTTTACAGAAAAGCAAGATTTGCGTGATAACTACCCATTTGGATTATTTGCAGTACCTAGGGAAATGATTGTGCGTCTTCACTCTTCAAGTGGAACAACTGGTAAAGCAACTGTTGTTGGCTATACAAAAAGAGATTTAGATAATTGGGCAGGGCTTGCTGCACGCTGTTTAGCTATGTCAGGTGCAACTGCTAATGATGTTATTCATGTTGCCTATGGTTATGGCTTGTTTACTGGTGGACTTGGTGCGCACTATGGTGGTGAGCGTTTAGGTGCAACTGTTATTCCTGCTTCTGGTGGAGCAACTAAGCGTCAAATCCAAATTATCAAAGATTTTGGTGCAACAGTACTTTGTTGCACACCGTCTTATGCCTTGCACTTATATGATGAAGCAATTGCTCAAGGTGTTGATATTAGAGAATTACCTGTTAGAATTGGTGTTTTTGGTGCAGAACCTTGGACAGAGGAAATGCGCCAAGATATTGAAAAGAAAATGGGCTTAGATGCTATGAATATCTACGGCTTATCTGAAATCATGGGTCCTGGCGTTGCTATGGAGTGCACAGCTAAAAATGGTATGCATATTTTTGAAGATCATTTTTATGCTGAAATTATTGACCCTAAGACAGGTGAAGTTTTACCGCACGGTGAAGTTGGTGAATTAGTAATTACTACCTTAACAAAAGAGGGTATTCCGCTTATTCGCTATCGCACTCGTGATATTACTGCTATGGATGTAGTGCCATGTGCTTGTGGTCGTACTCATGCAAGACTTCGTCGCTTTACTGGTCGCTCTGATGATATGTTAATTATCCGTGGTGTTAACGTATTCCCATCACAAATTGAGTCCATCTTACTTGAAACACCAGAGCTTGCACCACATTACCAAATTGTGGTTACAAGAGAAAACAACCTTGATAATCTTGAAGTTTGTGTTGAACTTTCAGAAGATGGTTTTTCAGATGAAGTTAAGAAACTTCAAAAAATTGAAGCTGGAGTTCAAAAAGCAATTAAAGAATTCCTTGGTGTTAGTGCAAAAATTAGGATTGTTGACCATAAGAGCTTACAGCGCTCAGAAGGTAAAGCAGTTCGAGTTATTGATAAACGTAATTCATAGTTTTTGATGGTTTATTTGTTTTATGATTTTTAGTTTGTTTTCTATTTTGTTTTTTATTTAATATTTTAGCAATTTGGGCGCTTTATCTTTTTGTTTTTTGCTTCGTTAAAATTTATTTTTCTTTACGCACGTACTTGAGTACGTTTGAACAGAAAAATTTTGTTTGCCTTGTACAAAGAAAAAATCTGAAAAGCTAGCCCAAATTGCTAAAAAGCTAAACATTTGCGGTTTAAAAACTTTGCATGTTTATAGTTCAAAGTTCGTAAGCTTATTGCAAAGTTATTAAACTGCAAGTATAATGCTAGATTTTATTATCGTAAAAAAAACTATTGTTTTAAAATCATAAAAAATGCAAGAAAAGTAATCTCTGATTCCTTATTTCTTGCATTTTTATTAGCGTGCTGTAGTAATTAAAGTCTATTATTACAATATGTTAATATGTTTTTTTCATTATAGGCTATCTAAACAAAAAAAGGCAAAACATGAAGTTCTGCCTTTTTTTATTCTTTATGTATAAAGCTTATGCATTTAATGCTTGATTATAAGCATT
>CAYJPK010000042.1:0-17858 GCA_964372035.1 uncultured Desulfovibrionaceae bacterium
TTACGGATAATGATTTCAGGTGCGCCAAGCTCCATAAGTCTTTTTAAACGATTGTTACGGTTGATAACACGACGGTATAAATCGTTTAAGTCAGAAGTTGCAAATCTACCACCATCAAGTGGAACAAGCGGACGAAGTTCTGGTGGAATAACAGGAATAACTTCCAAAATCATCCATTCAGGCTTATTGTCTGACTCTAAAAATGCTTCAACAACTTTAAGACGCTTTGTTAATTTTTTCTTTTTAGTTTGGCTTTTTGTAGTTTGTGATTCTTCACGAAGTTCAACCCTTAATTCATCTAAATTAAGTTCTTCAAGTAAACCACGAATAGCTTCAGCACCCATGCCAACTGTAATCGCATCTTCACCAGTTTGCTCAATAAGCTGCAAGTACTGATCTTCTGAAATAACTTGCAAGCGTGACAAACCAGTTTTTTGTGGGTCTAAAACTATGTAAGAATCAAAATATAAAACTTTTTCTAAATCAGCCATTGTCATATCTAACAAAGTACCGATTTTAGATGGTAAAGTTTTTAAAAACCAAATATGAGCAACAGGTGCCGCAAGTTCAATATGACCCATGCGCTCACGGCGTACCTTAGATGCAATAACTTCAACACCACATTTTTCACAGACAATACCTCTGTGCTTCATGCGTTTGTACTTACCGCAGTTACACTCATAATCCTTTACAGGACCAAAGATTTTTGCACAAAATAAACCATCACGTTCAGGTTTAAATGTACGATAATTTATAGTTTCCGGCTTTTTAACTTCACCGAATGACCATTCTCTAATATTTTCAGGGGCAGCAACTGAAATCTGAATAGCTTTTAAATTTTGCATTCCTGCAACATTAGCCGCACTACTGCGCACTGTAAATAATTCGTCTAAGCTCATTATTTGCTCCTATTTTTAATCGAACAAATTATATATTTATACGGATAAACCGTATTGCATAAATCAAAGTTTAACAAACTTAAGGCGGTTAAGCCTTAAGATTGTTCTTCTGGCGTATAGCCAATTTTCTTTGGTTTTTTCTTAATTTCATCTTGATGTAAGTTTACATTAAGACCTAATGACATTAATTCTTTCACTAAAACGTTGAAGGATTCAGGAAGACCTGCTTCAAGGAAATTATCTCCTTTAACAATCTTTTCATACATTTTTACACGACCTGAAACGTCATCTGATTTTACTGTTAAGAATTCTTGTAATAAGTAAGAGGCACCATAAGCTTCAAGAGCCCAAACTTCCATTTCCCCTAATCTTTGACCACCAAATTGCGCTTTACCGCCAAGTGGTTGCTGAGTAACTAAAGAGTAAGGTCCAGTAGAACGAGCATGGATTTTTTCATCTACTAAGTGGTGCAATTTAAGAACATACATAACACCGGTTGTAACTCTATTGCTGAATTTTTCACCTGTTCTACCGTCATATAATTCAGTTTTACCATCGTTTGCTAAACCAGCACGATCGAGCCAGCCCCAGATCTCATCTTCGCTAGCACCGTCAAATACAGGAGTTTTAGTTACAATACCGTTTCTTACTTTATTAATTGCTTTTTTAAGTGTTTCATCGTCCATATTATCAATTAAAACTTCAATGTCTTTTGATTGATAAACTGAACGCACTTGCTCACGAATATGTTGCATTGCCGCGCCACTGTCTAAAAGCTCAGCTAACTGCCTACCTAAAATCTTAGCAGCCCAACCAAGGTGAGTTTCCATAATCTGACCAATGTTCATACGTGATGGAACACCAAGCGGGTTAAGCACAACGTCAACTGGACGACCATCAGCAAAGAAAGGCATATCTTCTTCTGGTAAGATACAAGATACAACACCCTTGTTACCGTGACGACCAGCCATTTTATCGCCTACTGACAATTTACGCTTAACAGCAATGTGAACTTTAACCATTTTAATTACACCAGGTAATAAATCATCACCCTCAGTAACTTTTTCACGCTTAACATCATAAATAGCTTTAATTAAAGCTATTTGGTTATCATAATCTTTTAAGATGTCAGCTACTGCATCGTTAGCTACGCTATCTTTAAAGATACCTTCGATTTTCTTAACTGGAAGAGCATCTAAGGTTTCGCGTGTCATAACTGCACCAGCTTCAATGATAATTTCGCCTTTTCTAACACCAGCAACAGCGCCAGCAACTTCTTTACCAATTACATGGTCAGCCATTTGGTCACGTAAGCTTTCACCAAGTGAACGAATATGATCTTGCTCTTTACGGTCAAATTTTGCGATTTCGTAGTTTTCAATCTCACGAGTACGTTCATCTTTTTCGCCAGAACGACGATTGAAAACTTTAACGTCAACAATAGTACCTTCAATCCCTGGAGGAACTTTTAATGAGGTATTTTTAACATCACGAGCCTTATCACCAAAGATAGCACGTAAAAGTTTTTCTTCTGGTGTTAACTGTGTTTCACCCTTTGGAGTAATTTTACCTACTAAAATATCATCAGGCTTAACAGATGCACCAATGCGAATAATACCGCTATCGTCTAAGTTGCGAAGCATATCTTCACCAACGTTAGGAATATCACGAGTAATTTCTTCTGGCCCTAACTTTGTATCACGAGCTACAACTTCAAACTCTTCAATATGAACAGAAGTAAATACATCTTCTTTAACTGTACGTTCAGAGATTAAGATAGAATCCTCGAAGTTATATCCGCACCAAGGCATAAATGCTACAACTAAGTTTTTACCAAGTGCAAGCTCACCGCCCTCAATACCAGGACCATCAGCTAAAACAACTTTCTTAGTTACTTTTTGACCAGGGTAACAACTAGGTACTTGACCAAAACATGAGTTTTGGTTTGACTTATGGTATTTTAATAAATCATAAGACCTTACACCACCGAGTTCAGGATAGAGATTGTCATAAGAAACAATAACTCTATCAGCATCAGCATAACGCACAACGCCATCGCCCTCAGCAAGTAAACATGCACCTGAGTCACGAGCAACATCGCCCTCAACACCAGTACCAACTAATGGACGCTCAGAGCGTAAAAGTGGAACTGCTTGGCGTTGCATGTTTGAACCCATGAGTGCACGGTTAGCATCATCGTGCTCAAGGAACGGAATGAGTGCCGCAGAGATAGACACCATTTGACCTGGTGAAATATCCATTAAGGTAATTTCTTCACGGTTAGCCATGAAAACATCACCACGTCCACGAGCAGTCATATATTCTTCAGCAAAAGCATTATTACTATCTAATTTTGCATTTGCTTGAGCAATAACTTGATCTTGCTCACCTGATGCGTCTAAATGCACGATCTCATCAGTAACAATACCATCTTTAACAACACGATAAGGAGTTTCAATAAAGCCAAAGTCATTAACTTTAGCATAAGTTGTTAAAGAAACGATAAGACCAATGTTTGGACCCTCAGGAGTTTCAATAGGACAAATTCTGCCATAGTGAGAAGTATGAACGTCACGAACCTCAAAGCCCGCACGCTCTCTTGTTAAACCACCAGGTCCTAAAGCTGACAATCTACGTTTATGAGTAACTTCTGATAAGGAGTTAGTTTGATCCATAAACTGTGATAACTGTGAAGTACCAAAGAATTCTTTAAGTACAGCAGCAACAGGTTTTGGGTTAATCAAATCATGTGGCATTAAGGTTGAGATTTCTTGAATACTCATGCGCTCTTTAATTGCTCTTTCCATGCGCACAAGACCAATACGGTATTGGTTTTCAACTAACTCACCAACTAAACGCACACGACGATTGCCTAAGTGGTCAATATCATCAGCAGGACCATGAGAATCCTTTAAATGTGTTAATACTTTGATTGCTTCAATAATATCTGAATCAAGCAAGGTACGCACATCAGCATCAGATTTTTTGCCTAAGCGTTGGTTTAATTTATATCTTCCAACTGGAGATAAATCATAATAATCTTGACTACGGAATAAATTATCAAAGAAAGTAGTCGCAATCTCAGGAGTTGGAGGTGAATTTGGACGCAATCTACGATAGATTTCTTCTTGTGCCTTTTCCATTGTATATACTTTGTCTTGAACTAAAGTATCACGAATTGAAGAAGAAGTATCGCTACCACGGGTATATAAAACAACTAAGCTTGTGATATTTTTTTCACGACAAACGTCGATTAAGCCTTGTGTCACTTCATCTGAAGACTCAGCTAAAATCTCACCTGTACTTGGATCAATAATATCATCAGCTAAGAATAAGCCAACTAAAGTATCAGGTGCAACAAGCATTTTTTCAATTCCTGCTTGCTCCATCTGTCTAAATGAACGTTTTGTAAGTGGCTTACCAGCCTTAACAATAACAGTTCCGTCAGAAGCCAAAATATCAGCAAAAGCATTATCTTTGCGGTATAGGCTAGAATTAAATTCCCAAGCAACAGAACCATCATCATTTAAATGATATGTTTCTTTCTGATAGAAAGTATCAAGGATATCTTGTTTGCTCATACCCATTGCTTTAAGCAAAATGGTAGCTTGCATTTTACGGCGACGGTCAATTCGCACATACAAAATATCTTTATGGTCAAAATCAAAATCAAGCCATGAACCACGCATTGGGATTATGCGGCTTGAATAAAGAACCTTACGGCTAGTATGGGTTTTACCTGAATCATGCTCAAAAATGATACCAGGCGAGCGTTGCAACTGGTTAACAATAACACGTTCTGTGCCATTAATGATGAAGGTGCCTTTTTCTGTCATTAAAGGAACTGTACCAAAATAGATATCTTGTTCTTTAATGTCACGAATGGTTCTATTTTCAGTTTCTTCATCAACATCGTACACAACTAAACGAACTTTCAAACGAATCGGACTCTCATAAGTCAATCCCTTTGAAATACATTCAGCTTGATCATACTTAGGATCACTAAGTTCATAATCAACAAATTCTAAGCTTGCTGTACGGTTAAAATCTTCAATCGGAAAAACAGAACGAAAAACGCCCTCAAGCCCTTCTTCAACTCCAGTTGTACGAAGACCCTTTTCAAGAAATCTTACATAAGAGTCCACCTGCAAATTGAGAAGATGTGGAACAGGGAGCGTCACCTTAATCTTGCCAAACTGTTTTATAAGTTGGGACATTACTTACCTCGAAGCGTTAACGGACATAAGAATAATTACGACTTATTCGTAACCATCTTAAATCACTTACTTTTTATTAGAGAAGGTCACAAACATAAAAACAAGACGACAAAAGACTACCCATAACCTTTATGGACATCCTGCGCCGACTTTCATAATATGTTTTAATATATATTTTGATATGACCTCTTTATTTACTAAAGACAAATTCCAGTATTACCACAACACCAATTAAAATGCAAGCGTTTTTATACGATTTAAAATTTTTTATTTTTAACACAGCAAACAAAATACGTCAAGCCCTTGTTTATTATATGTAATAGTTATTTTTTATTTAATTTTGAATAAACAACAAAAAACTAAAACACGTAAAAATATTCCATAAAAACAAAACATTATAGTTGAAACAGCTATTGCAATTTTCATTATACCTAAAATCAAGTCTTGCTTTTCAATTTCTTCTGTTATATGCTTAAAAGAATGACGTGTTTTTTATATTGTATGATTTTAATACAATTAATTTTAGATTTGGAGAAATTAAATGCCAACCAAAATATTGCATAAGGAACAATTGATTCCTCAAAAAACAAGCAAACTTGTTTTAGATGCACCACACATTGCAAGAAATGCCAAACCTGGGCATTTTGTTATGTTGCGTTTAGATGAGTTTGGTGAAAGATTTCCTTTGACTATTGCTGATGTTGACCACGAAAATGGTACAATCACTATCGTTTATCTAGTGCTTGGTACTTCTACTGCTATGCTAGAGAAACTAAATACAGGCGACAGTATTTTAGACGTTAGTGGCCCGCTTGGACAAGCAACACATATTGAGAAAAAAGGCTCTGTTATTTGTGTTGGCGGTGGTACTGGTATTGCTGCTATGCACCATATTGCAAAAGGTCACCATGAAGCTGGAAACCACGTTATTGCAATTATTGGAGCTAGAACTAAAGATCTCTTATTATTCGAAAAAGAACTTGGTGCATTTTGCCCTGAATTAATCATTACTACTGATGATGGTAGTTATGGTCGTCAAGGCTTTGTTACCCAAGCTTTAACTGAACGTTTAGAAGCAGATAAAAACATTACTGAAGTTGTTGCTGTTGGACCAGTTCCAATGATGGACGCTGTTGCTAAAACTACTAAGCCGTTTAATGTTGCAACTACCGTGAGCTTAAACTCTTTAATGGTTGATGGCGTTGGCATGTGTGGTGCTTGCCGTGTAACTGTTGGTGGCGAAACAAAATTTACTTGCGTTCACGGCCCTGAATTTGACGGTCAAAAAGTTGATTTTGCTGAACTTAGAACAAGATTAGGTTCTTTTGCTGAGCCTGAAAAACAGTCTTACCATAGGTGTGTATTACATGAAGAAAGCAAATAAAATTCCACGTACTGATATGCCATGCCAAGAGCCGAGCGTTAGAGTAAAAAATTTCTTAGAAGTTGCGACTGGTTATAGCAAAGAGCAAGCTATGGACGAGGCTTCACGTTGTTTGCAATGTAAAAATGCTAAATGTGTAGCTGGTTGCCCTGTTGAAGTTCGGATTCCTGAATTTATTGGTAAAGTTGCTGAAGGTGACTTTGCTGCTGCTTATGAAATCATTAAGTCAACTAATAGCTTACCTGCTATTTGTGGTCGTGTTTGCCCTCAGGAAACACAGTGCGAAGGCGAGTGTATTTTAGCTAAAAAAGGTGATGCCGTTGCAATTGGTAGACTTGAGCGTTTTGTTGCTGACCAAGCTTTAAATGATATTTGCGTTGGTACAAATGAAGACAATGCTTGTTATATAGTAAGTAGTGCTGCACCTAAAGTTGCATGTATTGGTTCTGGTCCTGCATCTTTAACTTGTGCGAGCTACTTGGCAAGTAAGGGCATTAAAGTTGATGTTTATGAAGCACTTCACGAAGCTGGCGGTGTTTTAGTTTATGGTATTCCAGAATTTCGTTTACCAAAAAGCATTGTTGCTTCTGAGCTTAATGAAATGACAAAGCATGGTGTTGATTTCTACTTAAACTGGGTTGGCGGCAGAACAATCACTATTGAGCAATTATTTGCAATGGGCTATCAGTCTGTTTTCATTGGAGTTGGTGCTGGCTTACCTTATTTCTTAGACGTTCCGGGCGAAAACTTAATTGGTGTTTTCTCTGCGAATGAATACTTAACTCGTGCTAACCTTGGTCGCTCATATGCATTTCCAAAGTATGCAACTCCTAACTATGCTGGTAAAAACGTAACTGTTTTTGGCGCTGGTAACGTAGCTATGGACGCTGCACGTATGGCTCTTCGTATGAATGCTGATAATGTCTATATTGTTTACCGTCGTACAAAGGCTGAAATGCCTGCTAGACATGAAGAAATTGAACATGCAGAGGAAGAGGGCGTTAAACTTCTTGAGCTTTGCGGTCCAATTGAATTCAATGGAGATGAAAATGGTAGATTAAAATCTGTTCATTTACAGCGTATGGAACTTGGCGAACCTGATGCTTCTGGCAGACGTTCACCTAAAGCTATTCCTGGCGACACATACGTCTTAGATACTGATTTAGCTATTATTGCTGTTGGAACACAAGCAAACCCTATCTTACTTGAAGCAACTGACGGACTTGATCTTAATAGAAAGGGTTACATTGCTGTTAACGAAGAAACAAACGAAACTAGCATTCCTAATGTATTTGCTGGTGGTGATATTGTTACTGGTGCGGCAACTGTTATTCTTGCTATGGGAGCTGGACGTAAAGCTGCACAAGAAATTGCTAAACGCTTAGGTGTATAGTGAATTTTAATGGCTTAGCGACTGTTATAGCCTGTAAAATTATATGATTTAAATAAAAAAAGTTGGGCTTTTTCCCAACTTTTTTTATAAGCTCTGTACCAACTAGTTAGCGAGGTCTTATTAGCATGAAAAAACTTGCGATATATTCTTTTTATAATGAAAAAGGCGAAGTTAATGATTATGTATTTTATGCTTTAAAAGCTTTGCAAGAGATTGCTAGCGAACTTGCCTTTGTTGCTAATTGTGAAATTTCACAATCTTCCAAGCAAAAACTTAGCATGTTAAATATTACTACTTTTGAGCGGGAAAATATTGGCTATGATTTTTCAGCTTGGAAGTTTTGCCTTGAACAATTTGGCTTTGATAATATTGCAAAATATGATGAATTGATTTTAACCAATGATTCATATTATGGACCAATTTATCCCTTTTCACAAATGTGGGACAAGATGGATAAGGTTAATTGCGATATTTGGGGAATTTCAAAGCATACGATTACAAATAATCGTAATATCATAGAAAATTTACAATCAAACTTTATTGTTTTTAGACAAAATGCTTTAAAATCAGATTTATTTAAAGCTTACTGGCGCTATATTCCAAAATGCTCGAGTTTAGATGAAAGAGCTAATAAACTAGCTAATACCTTTACAAGGCATTTTGAAAAGATGGGCTTTGCTATATCTAGCTTTGTAAATTCTGAAAAATACTCTAAACTTACTAATGCTAATCCAGCATACCACTTGCCTGACAGATTATTGATTGAAGATAAGTCACCTATAGTTAAGCGTAAAATATTTTATGATAAACATCATAAATTTTCTGTGCAGGGTTTAACCAATAAAGCACAATCAGCACTTGAGTTTATTAAGCACAAAACAAATTATGATGAAATGATTATTTGGCAGGATTTATTAAAATCATATTCAATGCATGAAATAGCTCTCAATTTGAATTTAAATTACACACTCTCTACTAGCTTCAGCTCTAATGATATAACTAGCAAAAAAACTGCTTTTATACTTTATATTTATTATCTAGAAAATTTTGATAAGTATTTTGAGTATATTTCAAACATGCCAAAGTATGTTGATATATTTATAGTTTCTCCTAATAATGAAGTTTTAACTAGTATGAAAGATTTTATTCAAGAAAAAAACATTAGCAGTAAAATTGAATATCGTAAGCACACAAACCAAGGTCGTGAGCAATCTGCCTTGCTTATTACTTGTAAAGATATTGCAACAAGCTATGAATATATTTGCTTTATTCACGGCAAAAAAACTCCTCATGTCTCAAAGCAAAATGGTGAAGAATTTGCCAAACACTGCACAGACAATCTAATTTATAATGAGCATTATATTAATAATGTTATTGACCTATTAGAGAATAACCCTCAGCTTGGATTTTTAATTCCACCCGTAATTTTATTTAATCCATTTGCAACAATAAATAGTGAATGGCTAGAAAATTTTGAAATTGCAGAAAATTTTGTGAAAAACATTTTAAAGCTCGACTTAGCACTTGATGATACACCACTTGCTCCTTATGGTGGTATGTTTTGGTTTAGGCGAGAGGCTTTCAACACAATATTTAAACATAATTGGAAATTTGAAGATTTCCCAGCTGAGCCACGTAAAGAAATTGATGGAACAATCGCCCACGCAATCGAAAGG
This sequence comes from uncultured Desulfovibrionaceae bacterium, assembly GCA_964372035.1. GTDB lineage: Bacteria > Desulfobacterota > Desulfovibrionia > Desulfovibrionales > Desulfovibrionaceae > CAYJPK01. Next base: position 9,570 of record CAYJPK010000042.1, read on the forward strand.
CTTTTTTCATATTTTGTGCAAGATGCAGGCTATGCAACTGCCTGGATTTTATCAGATAAATACTCCCAATCCTATTTAAAAGACATGTACAATTTATACCGTACCAGCCTTAAAGAAAATGTTGATGTTTTATCAAAAGTTGCGCAGTCAATAGAGATTGCAAGATCAAATGATCCAAGTTTACCCTCAGAGCTTATATTGGGAATATTGGCTAAAAAATTAAATTTGGTTTAAGTTACAAACAAAAAAAAGGTGCTTTATAGCACCTTTTTTTTACAATTTAAGTTATAATCATAACCATTTAAACCAATCTTTCCAAGAACCTTCCAGTTCTTCACGCTTAAGTTGTCCTTGTTGCTCACGGAATTTATAGTAAGCAGCAAGCGCTTTTTCCTCAGCGTGCTTGTAAACATCTGTAATATCAGGATACATATCTAAAATATAAGAATATCTGCGCCATGCTGGACCGTATCTATCGCTTTGCCAAAATACATCACCGATATAAAGCTCATGCTCCGCAAGAATATGTCTTGCTTCAAGAATAGCTTGATCAACACCAGCTGCATATTCAGAATCAGGGAAGCTTTCTCTTAAGCGATTAAAGTATTCTATTGATTCTTGAACATTTGTAGTTGGTCTATCAATTGAAACAAAGCTTTTTAAGAGTGATGAACCTGTTTGAAATAATACATATGCCATTGCTTCATGACGTGGGTGTAACATTTCAAAATCCTTGTAAGCTTCAGCAGCTGCAGCATAGTTTTCATCAAGATAATATGCATCAGCAAGTGCTAATTCTGATTCAATAGTATACTGACTAAATGGAAAATTATCCTTTAATTTTTGAAAATTTTCAGCCGCTACATCATAATGTTTATTGCCCATAGCATCAAGAGCTGTTTCATAAAGCTCTTGCGCAGTATCTTCTGGAGGCGGTAAAAAATAATAATCAATAAGACCACAGCCCGAAGCAAACATAACTGTCACAACTAACAGTAAACTTCTTAGTATTTGCATATTTATTCTTCCATTTGTTCAATATAAGCAAAAGCAACATGGGCAGCGGTAGCACCGTCACCAACTGCAGTTACAACTTGCCTGCATAATTTAGAACGAATATCACCAGCAGCATAAAATCCAGCAACATTTGTTCTCATTTCAGTATCAGTAACGACAAAACCATTGACATCAAGCTCTAAATCACTCGGTATACCAGTATTTTGTGGATCATATCCCACAAAAACAAATAAACCATCAACTGCGATTTCTTTTGTGGACTTATCAACAGTAGACTCAACAATTATTGACTCTAAGTCTTTAGCGCCACGAAGCTCAGAAACAGTATGGCTTAAAACTAATTCTATCTTATCATTAGCTCTAATCTTATCAACAAAAACTTTATCAGCTCTAAATTCATTTCTTCTATGAATAAGATAAACCTTTTTAACAATTTTAGATAAATAGAGTGCTTCTTCTAGTGCGGAATTACCACCACCAATTACAGCAACTTCTCTATTTTTAAAGAAAAAGCCATCACACATAGCACAATAAGAAATTCCATGGCCTGTAAGTGCTTCTTCTCTATCTATTCCGATTTTACGAGGAACAGCGCCTGTACAAAGTATTACGCTAGTTGCAAGAATTTCATCATTTTCTTCTTCAAGTTTTAGTCTGAAATATTTTCCATCTTTAACTATGTTTTCAACTTTACCACGTAATCTATCTAGCTCGTATCTATCAAGATGTGCTGAAAAGGTATCTGCTAATTCAAAACCAGCACTACCCTTAGGAAAACCAGGGTAATTCTCAATTTCTGAAGTTTTCAGCAGTTGTCCACCTGGGCTAAGCATTTCAATAAGTGCAACCTTAGCCCCAGAGCGACATAAATACAGAGCTGCAGTTATGCCAGCAGGACCAGCACCAATAACTACAGAGTCGTACTTTCTCATGCAAAAACCTTTTCATTAAGAACAGATGTAAGACTACCTTTTGAAACAGCACCAGTTATTTGTTCAACAACTTCACCGTTTTTAAAGATAATTAGTGTAGGTATAGCACGAATGCCAAATTTTCCTGGCATTTCAGAATTTTCATCAACGTTCATCTTAGCAACTTTCAATTTACCTTCATACTCAGCTGCAATTTCATCAACAAGCGGACTAATCGCACGACAAGGACCACACCAAGGGGCCCAAAAATCTAAAAGAACAGGTAAATCAGACTTGAGAACAATATTTTCAAAATCGGCATCAGTAACTTGAATAGACATACTTCCTCCTAAAATAATAACAAAGTAATTTTTTATAGCTCATATTAGTTAGCTTAATCGAAACTGTCAAGACTAAAAATATTATTTATAAAATAACATAAGAGCAAACCCAAAACATAAAAGCCAATATGGCTCTACCTTAACAATATAAAAACACTATTCAAAAAACACAATTATTTTAATTCACGCTGCGCAATTTCTGCCAAATTCTCTGCATAGCGTTTAACTTTTTGTGGACATTCTCCCTCAACCATAATGCGGCATAAAGATTCTGTGCCAGAATATCTTAATAAAACTCTTCCACGCCCTGCAAGCTCTTTTTCAATATCAGCAACAGCCTTGCTTAGTTCTTCACACTCCTCAAATGGACGTTTTTTATCAACACTGATATTGAGTAGTATTTGTGGAAATAATTCTAATTGTCCTGCAAGCTCTGATAATTTTTTACCACGCTCTTGCATAATACGCATAATTTGTAATGCCGCTAGTAGCCCATCACCAGTTGTGCTATATTTTCTAAAAATCAAATGTCCTGATTGCTCGCCACCTAACATAGCACCATTTTTGCGCATTGCCTCAACAACATGACGATCGCCTACTTGAGTTCTTATAACCTTTCCGCCTTGTTTTTCAACAAAAACATCAAGAGCCATATTACTCATAACTGTAGCAACAACTAGGTTATTTGGCAATTCATTATGCCTAATCATCTCTTGAGCGCAAAGTGCCATAATTTGATCACCATCTAAAACTTGCCCTTTTTCATCAACAACAATCAGCCTATCAGCATCGCCATCAAGCGCAAGACCAATATCTGCTCTAGCCTCTTTCACTTTTTCTGCAACTGTTTGTGGATATAAGGAACCACAGGAATTATTAATATTTAAGCCATTTGGCTCTGTTCCAACTCTAATAACTTCTGCTCCAAGTTCTTCAAGAGCAAGAGGGGCTACTTTATAGTTAGCGCCATTAGCACAATCAAGCACAACACGTAAGCCTTCAAGCGACAATTCTGCAGGAAAACTATTTTTAATGTAAACAATATAACGCCCAGGTGCATCGCTAATTTTAAAAGTCCTACCTATTTTGTCAGACGCTGGATAATCGCAGGTCCAATCAGGATCAAGCACCATCTTAGTTATTTTTTCTTCATCTTCATCAGGAATCTTGAAACCATCAGAGCCAAATAGCTTAATACCATTGTCATGGTAAGGGTTATGTGAGGCTGAAATAACAATACCAATATCAGCTCGCATATTTCTAGTTAAAAAAGAAATTGCCGGTGTTGGAAGTGGTCCAACCTGATAAACATTCATGCCAGATGCGCATAAGCCTGCTGTCAAAGCACTTTCAAAAACGTAGCCTGAAAGCCTTGTATCCTTACCAATAATAACACGATTATGCCCAACTCTATGGCGGTAAAATTCACCTGCCGCTAAACCTAGCTTAAGGGCTATATCAACTGTCATCGGGTAAAGATTCACTTTACCACGCAGACCATCTGTTCCAAATAGTTTTTTATTCATATATTACCTAATTTATTCACATGTTAGTTTAATTGTTGAGGGAATAATTTCTCTAACTATTGCATCTTCCGGAGTGTTAATATCAACGTATAAATCATATGTTCCAGCTTCGCTAAAATTTTGAGCATCAACACTTGCTTGAATTGTTTGTAAGTATGCGTTGTCTTTTGCCTTATCCTTTGGAACTGAAACACGCAGTAATAGTTTTTTTATTTTTGTGCTACAATTTTCAGCTTTATTTTCAATTTTAAATTCACGTTGAAGTTTTACTGTTGCTCTAACTAAAGATATTGAATAATCCACTGATACTTGTGTTGGGTTAACTTCAATATTGTTTGGTGCAATTACGACCGCATTGCTTTTTAAAGAGACATCTTCATCAAATTTTGATGGCAATGTAAGTTGAGCAGATAAACTTTTTATCTTAGATAAAGCAGCTTCAGGTCCTCTTACAAAAACTAAGGCTGGATCAATTTCTAATAACTCTACCCTCGTAGATTTATTGCCATTGTTATTAAAATTAATATGAACTGGAATTGTTTTTTCAACTAATTCATCAACAAAAATGTTTAACCTAGATGGAGTGACTTCTTGCACATCATAAAGTCTAAAAGCTGATACGTCATCACCCTCAAAAAGTATTACATTATCGCCCTTATTTACTTTTGATAAGTCAATAGTATAAGATAAATCCTTATCAGATAAATTATTTAAAAGCTCACTTGGACCCTTAATCTTAACTTCTGCAAAGCGTATTTGCCCGTCAGTCACAACCAAGCCTTTTGGCAAGCCCTTATAGTCAAGACGAACCTCAACAACTCGCTCAATTTGCTCCCGCACATTAACATTATACCACAAAGCAATTGCAATTAATAACGCAATTATAAGATACTGCCAGTTTTTTTCTTTTTTAATAAAGTTTGAGGGCATCGCTTAATATCTCTTTTAAAGGTTCATCTGGACTCACTCTATACAATCGACCTCGCATAGCAACACTAATTTCACCACGCTCTTCAGATACAACTAAAACAATAGCATCACTAGCTTCACTAATGCCAATCGCAGCCCTGTGCCTAGTTCCAAAATGCTGACGATCAAGCTTTGCAAGTGGTAAAATACAACCCGCGGCTGCTATTATTCCATCTCTAATAATAACAGCACCATCATGAAGTGCAGTATTATGAAAAAAAATGGTTAAAAGTAATTCCCTTGATAGCTTTGCATCTAATATAACAGCTCCTTGCATCATGTCGTTTAGAAGAACTTTGCCTTCAATAACAATTAATGCCCCTGTCTTGCGCTTTGCAAAGTATTCACAAACCCAAACCAAGTCATCTATCATATTAATGTTGCTTACTTTTTTATGATACCAAAAACTCCTGACACCCATTTTAGAAAAGGCTTGACGAATATCTTCGTGGAACAAAATAATGATCATCAAAAACAGCGAGCTAAAAAAACTTTCTAAAATCCAGTTTAAGGTATATAAGCCAAAGGCTTCTGACAATAAATAAGCTATGCCAAGCGACAAAATCCCAGCTAGAGCAGACGCCATGCGAGACCCCTTAACTAACAAAATAACTAAGTATATTACGATAGTTACAAGGCCTATATCTATAAGATCTAACCAGCCAAAATTTATTGCTTCAAAAAACTGCATGGCACTCTCTGATTTTATTTTTTACACATTATGCATTGAGACAAATCACAAATTTAAATACTTTAAAGATACTATATCGCAACACAAACCATTGCGCAATAAAAAAATACTTGCTTTTTATTGTAATATGCAATAACGTTATAAGAAATATAAATTATTAAAAAGGAAAGTTATGAAAAATACAATTGTTGCCTTTATGATCGCAATGTTTACTCTATCTATTGTTATTGCAACTGTAATTGAGGCTGATGCTGCACGCTTTGGACGAGGCAAGTCCTTCGGCGGGTCACCATCTTTTAGTAAATCTTATACGGCGCCTAAGGCTCCTGCTTCTACTTTTAACAACCAAAGTTCTACAGCTGCAACAAAAAATGCCGCTGGCCAGACTGCTGGTCGTGGCTTTGGTGCTATGGGTGGAATCTTTGGTGGTCTTTTAGCTGGTACACTACTTGGCTCACTTTTAAGTGGTGGCGGCTTTGCTGGTGGTGGAATGCTTGACATTTTACTTATTGGTGGAGCTCTTTTCCTGTTATTTAGATTTCTTGGCAGAAGAAAACAAAGCCAACAACATGGCATGACAAATAACGGAATGTCTGCTCCTATCCCTCAAGAAGATAATAACACTTACCGTACAAGTGCGGCTCAAGATAATAGTTGGGACAGCCTGAATAATTCAAGCCAAGGACATATGGAACAGGCTACACCAGTTAATGTGCAAAACAATGCTGTTCCTAGCGATTTTGACCAAGAGAATTTTTTACGTGGAGCAAAAATGGCTTATCAGCGCTTAAATGATTCTTGGGATAAGCGTGATTTAGCTGATATTGCTAGCTTTACAACTAGTCCTTTTATGCAAGAAATAAATTCTCAAGCGCAAGAAGATCAAAGCCCTAGCAAAACTGAAATTATGCTAATCAACGCACAGTTACTTAGCGTGACTAATGAAGCAGGCAGAGAAACTGCAACTGTATTCTTTGATGTTACACTTCGTGAAGAGCAAAATAGCCCAACTATTCAAGTCCGTGAAGCTTGGCATTTTGTGCGTGCTTCTAATAGTGACGACATGTGGAAACTTGATGGTATTCAGCAAGTTGAAGACGCATAAAAAGATAACGCATTAAATTAATTAAAAATAAAAAATAACATTGTATAAAAAACGCAATGTTATTTTTTATTGCAAAAAAATATTTTTTCTATATAATTGTAAAAATTATTTAAGTTATAACAAATATAATTCCTTATTTGTTTTTTATTTATCATTAAATATTAACAGTATAATTTCTATTTTAGGAGCTACTATTATGATGACAGCTGAAGAGTATATCCAATCGCTTCGTGACTTACGTCCACGTCGTGTATATGCTTTTGGAAAAAAGGTTGATAATGTTGTTGACCACCCTCTTATTCGCCCTTCTATCAATTGTTTAGCAATGACTTACAAAATCGCTGAAATGCCTGAATATGCAGATTTAGCAATTGTAAAATCTAGCTTAACTGGTAAGAAAATTAACCGCTTCACAAACGTACATCAAAGTACTACTGATCTTGTGAACAAGGTTAAAATGCAAAGACTTCTTGGTACAATGACAGGTACTTGCTTCCAAAGATGTGTTGGTATGGACGCTTTAAATGCTGTTTACTCTACAACATTTGAATGTGATGCTAAACATGGTACTAACTATCATGAAAGATTCAAAAACTTTATTGTTCAATGGCAAGACAATGACTGGACTGTTGATGGTGCTATGACTGACCCTAAGGGTAACCGTGGCACAGGTCCTGGCGGTCAAAAAGACCCTGATCTTTTTGTTCGTATTGTAAGCAAAGATGATAAAGGTATTGTTGTTACTGGTGCTAAAATTCACCAAACAGGTGCTTTAAACTCACACCACATTTTAGTAATGCCTACTCAAACAATGCGTGAAGAAGAAAAAGACTTTGCTGTTTCTTTCTCTGTTCCTGCTGATGATCCAAGCTTACTTTACATCTACGGTCGCCAAGCTAGTGATACCCGTAAATTAGAAGAAACTAAAATTGATGTTGGTAACATTAATTACGGTGGTCAAGAAGCAGTTATTGTATTCGAAAACACATTTATTCCTTGGGAAAATGTTTACCTTTGTGGTGAAATTGACTTTACAGGCATGATGGTTGAAAGATTTGCTGGCTACCACCGTCAATCATATGGTGGCTGTAAAGCTGGTAATGGCGATGTTTTAATCGGCGCAACTCAATCTATGGCTGAATATAACGGTGCTGAAAAAGCATCACACGTTAAAGATAAAATCATTGAAATGATTCACTTAAACGAAACTTTATACTGCTGTGGTATTGCTTGTTCTGCTGAAGGACACAAAACTGCTGCTGGCAACTACCAAATTGATATGATGCTTGCAAACGTATGTAAACAAAACGTAACTCGTTTCCCATATGAAATTGCTCGTATCGCTCAAGACCTTGCTGGTGGTTTAGTTGTAACAATGCCTTCTGATGCTGACTTTAATTGTGAAGACGATAAGGTTGGTGCATGGTGTGAAAAATTATTCGTTGCAGCTCCTGGCGTTCCTGTTCAAAACCGTCAACGCATGTTACGCTTAGTTGAAAATATGACAATTGGTGCAGCAGCTGTTGGTTACTTAACAGAATCAATGCACGGTGCAGGTTCTCCACAAGCACAAAGAATCATGATTTCAAGACTTGCAAACTTAGACGCTAAGAAAAAATTGGCTCGCAGAATTTGTGGTATTGATCCTGATGGTTTATTCTAGTTGTTAAATAACTTATAGTTAGTCGATGATGAAAAATATTTTAACATATTATAATAAAAGAATTTA
>CAYJPK010000043.1:0-17558 GCA_964372035.1 uncultured Desulfovibrionaceae bacterium
TTTTATTATAATATGTTAAAATATTTTTCATCATCGACTAAGTAAACTTAAGCATCAACAAAATATTTTAGCTCTATATTTCTATTAAAAATCTTATCCATATTCTTTTTAACATGGCTTAAGCTTTCTTTTTCTATATAGCAGTCAGTTTTTGAATAAATATGTAATAAATCTTTACTCTCAAAACAAACTTTATACACATTTTGATTATGCAAACGATCCATATTTTCTGCCATACTCAAAAGCAAGGAATATAAACGCACATCATCTTGCATATCCTTCGTAAGCTCATTAAATATATCGTATTTTTTGCTAGGTTTTTTACTATGGAAAAAGGCTAAAAGAGCCATGTATTCTACTTCATCTTCTGTAAAGCCTAGAAGTTCAGTATTTTTAATCATATAATAGCCGTGCGCATGATGTTTTTGATAAGCAATGAAGATGCCAATATCATGCAAATTAGCAGCATAATACAATAATTCTCTTTGCCGAGGCTTATTAACAATCAAGTTAGCACCAAGGGCTGAATCGTACAGTTGCACCGCTAAATCAGCAACATGTTTTGAGTGTTTTTTTTCAACATTACAGCGCAAGGCAAGTTGTTTTACGCTATGCGCTCTAATATTAAGAATTTTTATTTCTGAATCAGTGTTTAAATAGTCAACTAAAGCACCATCTTGCAAGTTCCTAGTACTAACATGAATACCTTTTACATTTAACTGCTCTACCAAAGTTTGTAAAATAGCAGCACCAGCAACTAAAACTTCTGCTCTCTTCAAGCTTAAACCAGACAAATTACATCGTTCTTCAAAATTTAAAGAACAAATATATTTTGCAACTTTCTGTAAGGATTGAAGTGATAAATAATCCTGTTCGGGGCTTGGATCTTCACCAAATTCTAGCCGCCATGCGAGCATCTGCAGTGCTAGCGCAGTTCCTGAGCTTGCATAAATACTCTTTACATCACACTCTTTAATTCGCTTAATGGCGTGGGTTGAGGAATTTGCAACATATTTACAAATAGCTTCATAATCTTTTGTTGAAACTTTGCCGTTATTATCCTTTAAAAATAAGTTAGTTAGGCGCACGCAACCAAGCTTTAAGGATTCAAAATTTAAAGGCTCTTCAGAACTCGCTATAGCAAGTTCTGTGCTACCACCACCAATGTCAATAAATAACCGTAAGTCCCGAGTATATTCAAGACCACTTGACACTCCAAGAGCAATCAATCTTGCTTCTTCAGCACCAGAAATAGTATTAAAAGAAATACCAGTTTCACTTAATACACGTTGATTAAATTCTTTACCATTTTTCGCATCTCTAACAGCAGCAGTTGCAAGAGCTAAAATATCAGAAACATGATGATTTTTACATAAAATAGCTAGTTCGTGCAAAACAGCAATTGTGCGCTCCATGGCTGGCTCTTGTAACATATTGTTTTCAAAAGCATTTTCACCAAGTCGAACCATATGCTTAACCCTGTTAATGGTTTTATATGCACCATTTGCAAGTAATTCAACAATCATAAGGCGAACAGAATTACTACCTAGGTCTATGATACCAATGGTTTTTCCTGTTTCAAATTTTTCTAACGATGATAACATATCAAGGCTCTTTTATAAACTTTTTCAAATAAAGCTTTTTTATCTTCAAGTCTTTCAAGCTCTTCATCACAAGAGCCTTCACAATGTACAAATAAAACAACTTCGTGGTTGTTAGTTTCAGCTTCTATATCAAAAATACTGCTTTCATGGTTATAGTCAAGAGCATCAGCTATTCGTAAAATACTAGCAATTTTTCTAATATTATCTTGCTCGAGCTTTGATAATATAGCAAATTCTGGGTGTGACCCTTTAGGCTCAGCTTTGCGATGATATCTAGCACAAAGGGCAACTAATGGGCGGATTTGTTCAGGGATTTCATCAATAAAGCCTGAATTAATCAGCTTAGCACTATTTTTATGATGCCCTTTAGCACCATTTAAATTACCTAAATCGTGATACCTTGCACCAAAACGTAAAATACTTTGCCATGTTGCATCAAGCTCATGTAAATGCTGCAATTCTCTAAAAAGTTGCATTGATAATTTTTCAACTTGCATGCAATGCTTGATTGTAACCTTTAACAACCCTGTGTGCTCTAACATACTAAAACCTTTACTAAAAAAATCTTTATTTAAAAACTCATCTTACTAATATCTTTACTTAAAATATCTTGAGAGTCAATAATCTCACTACCCTTGGCAGTGCGTTTTTTAACATATTTTCCATTTGCCTGCAATTCATATGATTTTGCATTATCAGTTTTGTATAGTTTTACTATATTCTCATAAATATTTTTGCGTAACTTTTTATCTAAAATTGGAACAAGCACCTCAATGCGTCTATCTAAATTGCGTGGCATCAAATCTGCACTGCCTATATACATCTTTGTATCATTATTATTTCTAAAATAATAAAGCCGTGTATGCTCTAAAAACCTGCCAACTAGTGATTTAATCGTGATATTTTCACTAATTCCAGCAATATTTGGACGTAAACAGCAAATTCCTCGTATGTGTAAAAAAACCTTAACACCAGCCGCCGAAGCCTTACAAAGAGCCTCAATACAAGCTCTATCAACTAGTTGATTACACTTCATAAAGATTTCACCATTACCATGTTTTCTGTGCTGTTCAATCTCATTGTCCACAAGCTCAATTAGCTTATCACGCAGATTAACAGGTGATACAAATAAATGATTATAATCTTTTTTTACAGCATAACCCGTCATAACATTAAACAAGTCACTAACATCAGCACAAATATCGTTATGTGCTGTTATTAAACACATATCAGTATAAATTTTTGCAGTAGAAGCATTGTAGTTACCAGTGCCAATGTGAGCATAACGTCGAATACCATTTTCCTCTCGTCGTACCACAAGACAAAGCTTGGAGTGAATTTTCATACCCACAATACCATAAACTACGTTAATGCCTACCTTTTCCATTTCTTCAGCCCAGGTAATATTTTGCTCCTCATCAAATCTTGCTTTAAGTTCCACAACAGCAGTAACTTGCTTATTGTTTTTCTTAGCTTCGATTAGGGCTTGCACAATCGGTGAATAATTTCCAACTCTATAAATAGTCTGCTTAATTGCAATTACATCAGGATCCTTGCTCGCATGACGGATAAAATCCTGCACTGGCATAAAGCTTTCATAAGGGTGAAATAAAAATATATCCTTATTTTTAATATGTTCATAGATAGTATTATCAAGCTCTTCTCTAAATAAGCTTGGCACGTAAGGATGAAACCCTGGGTCTTTCAGATTTGAGCGATTAACGCCATATAAAGACATCATCTGTGAAAAAGCTAAAGGTCCATCAACCTCATAAATCTGAAAAGGCTTTAAGTCCAAAATTGCAAATAAAAATTCGCATAAAGAGCTTGGCATATCCTTAGAATATTCAAGACGAATAATATCGCCAAAACGACGTTGTTCAACAGAATCCTTCACAGCTTCTAATAAATCATCTGCTTCATCTTCTTCAATTTCAAGATCTGTATTACGAGTGATTCTAAAAATACCAACATTTAAAATCTTATGCCCAGGAAATAAGGTATCAAGATGATTAGAAATTAAATCTTCTAGCAATATTATATCATTATCTCTAGTGCTATCACTAAAGCCAAGCGCAGCAATTGCCTTAGCATTTTTAGTTCTAGGCACAAAAATAAAGCGTGAAACATTACTTGGACATTTTAACCTTGCATAGCGGACATGACCTTGCTCACTCTCAAGCTGCACGATAAAGTTTAAGCTCAAGTTTGAAATATTTGGCAGTGGGTGAGTAGGATCAATAGCTTGAGGCGTAAGCACTGGATATATTTCATTATGATAGTAAGATTCCAAGAATTTTTGCTGCTTTTTATTTAGCTTATCATAAGTAGTGATTCTAAGCCCTCTATCATACAAACGACGTGACAATTTATTATTCCAAAAGTCCTCTGCCATATTAATTTGGCGAAGTGCGAATTTGCGAATATCAGTTAAAACTTTTTCAGGCGAACTTTTATCAAGATGCCCTGAGTCGACCTGATTAATATATTGGCGGTAAATATTTGAAACTCGAACCATGAAAAATTCATCTAAATTATTATAAAAAATACTGATAAACTTTAATCTTTCTAAAAGAGGAGTATGGGCTGTAAATGCTTCGTTTAAAACACGATGGTTAAACTCAAGCCAGCTTAGTTCTCTATTAATAAAAAAATCTGGAGATAGGTTAATAGTGCTTTCACTCTGCACTTTAAACAAATTTTCGCTATCTTCAAAAAGTTCATCAGCTTCAATTATGTCAGCACTGATAGTTTTATTATCTTCTGTAAGCTTAATTTCATTTTTTTTCGAGTCATCATTAGAAGTCATATATTCACCTTAATTCCATTTTATTTAGATTAAACTTATCTTGAAATGATGTCAATATTGAGACGTAAATATTAATAAAATGTAACATAATTTAAGAGCACTGCATACTTAATTGGTTTGATAAAATCATTATTTATTGGTGCATTTTTTTGTTTTTATTACGTATTTGCAGTGCAGGTCTAAAAGGTTCAAAATTATAATGCATTATGTTACAGGATTATCATAGAGTTTTTACCAGTCCGTGATAAATTTGAAATCAAACTGTAATATTTAATTTATATTTTCTTTTGCAAGATATGGAAAATTAAAATTAAAATTTGATTAAACAGTAAGATAATAAGAACTCAAACACGGAGGAATTATGAATACTAAACGTATCGAAATGCTAAAACAGGCTATTGAACACGAAAAACAAATCATTAAAGATGTTCGTGGCTCTTTTCAATTTGAACAAAGTGCTGATGACAATGAAAATGCATCAAATTTTGAAAGCATGAATTCCATGACTAGCTTGATGCAACATTCAAGAAAAAAAATACAACAATTGCAAGCAAGTATTCAAGTCCTTGAAAGTAACTTCAGTACACGATGTCTTGATTGTGATGAAGAAATACCTTGGAAACGCTTATTAGCAAGACCTGATGCAATTAGATGCAAATACTGTCAAGAAGAATTTGAATCAGAGCAAGTCCCACAATGCTCATATGGATTATTAATGGAGGTATAGTATGCAAGCAACAAGCTTAACGCCTGCGATTGAAAATAGCCCTAATAGACTTGACTTTAATCTTCAAAATCCACTTGGCATCTTGGCAAAAAACATTGCACAAAAGCTCCCAAGCATTAGTAACATTCTAAAACATTATAATCAATTATCACCTGCAAATTCTGCTCAAGACTTTGCACAAAATGCCCTCGACGCCTTACAAATCACCTTAAATTATAACCACAATGAATTAAATAATATTCCGAAATCTGGTGCTACGCTGTTAGTAGCTAATCACCCTTATGGGGGAATTGAAGGCTTGGCAACAGCAACCTTATTTGGAAAAATTCGTCCTGATTTAAAGATCTTAGCAAATAATGTTTTATGCGCTGTCTCAGAACTTAAACCAATGCTAATTCCAGTCAATGTATTTGGAAAAAACAAATCAAACAATATTCATGGTGTTAGAGCTGCGCTTAAACATCTTGAGGCTGGAGGCGCACTAGCTGTATTTCCATCTGGTGCAGTTTCACACTTACATCTTAGCATGTCATGCATTACTGACCCGAGTTGGAATCAATTTGTAGGAAAACTTGCTAAACAAAAAGATGTTAACACTATTCCTATTCACTTTTCTGGCAATAATAGTACTTTATTCCAGCTTATTGGATATATTCATCCTCTACTACGCACTGCACTTTTACCGAGAGAGTTGTGGCGTCAACGTGGAAATAATTTGATTATAAAGGTTGGTAAGTGCGTTGATAAAAAAGTAATTACAGGTCTTGCGGATAATAAGGCAATAACAGCACACTTACGTACAAAATGCTATAATCTCGTTAAAAAAGAAGTAAAGCCTGCGTCATATAACAAGGAAATTGTCAAACAATTACCAGAACATACTATTTGCCTAGAAATTGAACAATTAAAATCAAATAATCTCATTGCTGATGAAGGTGATTATCAAGTTTTCCATACAAATTACAAAAATAGTAGCGCCATTATACATGAAATCGGTCGCTTGCGTGAAGAAACTTTTAGAGAAATTAATGAGGGAAGTGGCAATGCTCTTGATCTCGATAAATACGATCAAGATTACATGCATTTAGTTTTATGGCATAAGGCAGATAAAAAGATTGCAGGCTCTTATCGTTTGAGATATTTTACAGCAAACGAGAATTTTAATGAAAAATTATACACTTCAACGCTCTTTAAATTTAAGCAAGCTTTTTTTATTGATTGCAAAAATGCTATGGAGCTTGGAAGAGCTTTTATTGCGAATAAATATCAGCGTGATTATCTACCACTTTCAATGTTATGGAAAGGGATTGCACATTTAGCAGCAAAAGCTAATATCCGCACTCTCTTTGGACCAGCAAGTATTGGGCTTGCATATCAAAAAGAATCTATTGAAATAATAAGAAAATACCTAACAGAAAATTATTTTGACAAATCTTTGGCTAAGAATGTTAAAGGGCGTTGTATTCCAAACAAACTAAAAACATTAAATACACTCGAAACTAGTGGGCTTGATTATAATATTGCAAACAGGATAGTTAAGGACATTGAAGAAGATAAGGCAATTCCAATTCTATTTAAACATTATTTGCAGCTTGGCGGAAAGATAGTCGCTTTCCATGAGGACAAAAATTTTAATACTTTAGATAGCTTGTTAGTTGTTGACCTTGCAAAAACTCCTGAAAAAGCTTTATTAAAATATATGACTCATGAAAAATTACAAACTCTAAAAGAAAGTTATAACTGAAAACTCAATTTATGTTTTTAAACGGTTTTGTGAGCTTTTAAGATTTTTGAATTTCTCAAGCAAATCAAAAAAAAGACACGAAACCGTTTAAATATCATGTAAAAATTAAACTATACAAAGAAAAAAATTAACGATCTTCACGCAAATCAGCTAACTCTGAGCTAGTAAGACTACGCACTTCGCCAGCTTTAAGATTGCCAAGCTTCAAATTGCCAAGACCCACTCGAACTAACTTTATAACAGTCAAATTAAGGTCACGACACATGCGCCTAATTTGTCGATTTAGACCTTGCGAAAGTGTCATATATAATATAGTCTTATCACCCATTTTTTTTGCTGTTACGTCAACCTTGGCTAATTGCTCTCCCTCAGAAAGACGCATACCTTCACGCATAATTTTTAATTTTTCATTTGTCATTATGCCACGAACAGTAACTTCATAATGCCGTGGCAAGTGATACCTTGGGTGGGCTAACTTATTTGCAAGCTCGCCATCATCAGTCAGTAAAATAATACCCTCTGAAAAATAATCCAACCTTCCAACTGGATATAGTCTACGACTAGCATATTTTCTAGGTACAAAATCCAAGACAGTGCTTCTACCCTCTGGATCTTTTGCAGTACTCACAACATGAATTGGTTTATTTAAAACAAGATGACACTTTTCCTGAATCTCTTTTTTTAATTCTTTACCGTTTATTTTAATTGTATCCACCAAAGGATTAATCTTATGTCCTGCAGCAATAACTGGCTCGTCATTTACCATAACTTCGCCATTTGCAATGAGTTCATCAGCCTTACGCCTTGCACAAAATCCAAGGTCAGCTATAGCCTTGTTTAATCTTACCAAATTTTCTGTCATTATATCAATACCTTACATTTATATATTATTTTGATTGAAATATTTCACGCAGTGTTATAATGTATGCAAATGCGTGCTTGGTCAATCATTATTTAAGCAATATAAAAAAACGATGAAAATTATACATTATGAGTAAGAAAAAAAAATTAGATAAACGCCTGATAATACGAATTTTAAAATATTTTGCACCCTATAAGTTTTTTATTCTTTTAGGAGTTTTATCCTCATTAGTTGTTTCATTAACAACTGCTGGCACGGCTTGGCTTATTAAACCGGCATTAGACGATATTTTTATTCAAAAAAATGAAGAAGCACTATATTATATTCCGATAGCATTTATTGTATTAACAGCACTTAAAGGACTTGGACGCTATACACAAAACTGGGCTATGAATGTTAGTGCTTTACGAGTACTTGAAACTTTGCGCCAAGAATTATTTGATAAAATCTTGTGGTTGCCAATGAAGTATTATGAGGGTGCACAAGTTGGCGTTATTATGTCACGTATTTTAAATGATGTACTTATGATTAGACAAAGCCTGCCAGCTTTTGTGCAAGTTGTAAGGCAAAGCATAACAATGATTGGTTTGATTTGTGTAGTATTTTATCAAAATTTCGAATTGGCACTTTGGGCGATAGTAGTTCTGCCTATTGCTGGCGCACCTTTTGTTATGTTTAGTCGTGCGCTACGCAGATATGGAAAACGCAATGCTGAAACTTTAGCCAATATTTCTGGAATGTTACAAGAGTTACTTAGTGGTGTTAGAGTAATTAAGGCTTTTGCGACTGAAAAAGCTGAAAGCCAAAAATTTAATGCAGAAAATGCAAAAATTGTAAAAATCACTTTAAAACAATCGAATGTTAGTGAATTATCTTCACCCGTTATGGAACTTATTGGCTCGCTTGGTATTGGTGCTGTAGTTTTAGTTGGCGGTCTTGAAGTTATTCGTGGTGATATTAGCCCAGGTTCTTTTTTCTCTTTTGTGGCTGCGCTTGTAATGTTATATGATCCTGTTAAGGCTTTAAGTGCTGCAAACATGAATGTGCAAAATGCCCTTGCTGGTGCAGAACGTGTTTTTGCAATCTTAGATGATCCAGAGTTAAAAACTGAATCTGGTGGCGTGCTTGAATTTAATGAAGAATTTAAAGAAATTTCGTTTAGAAATGTAAATCTTTATTATGATGATGTCGCAGCCTTAAGTGATATTAATTTTGACTTAAAAAAGGGTGAACGAATTGCTTTAGTTGGTCCATCTGGAGCTGGTAAAACAAGTTTAATAAACTTAATTCCACGTTTTTATGAAGCACAAACAGGGCAAATAACTTTAAATGGCAATAACATTGAAGATTATAGCTTATCTTCACTTCGTTTAAATGTTGCCATGGTTTCACAAGATGCCTTCTTATTTGATACTTCAATTAAAGAAAACTTGAGCTATGGTTCAATTAATTGTAGTGAGGAAAAAATTCTTGAAGCGGCAAAGGCTGCTTATGCTGATCAATTTATTAATGAATTGCCAAATGGCTATGATACAAGAATTGGTGAACGAGGGACCAAGCTTTCTGGAGGGCAAAAGCAAAGATTAACAATTGCAAGAGCTGTACTTAAAGATGCTCCTCTACTAATTTTAGATGAAGCAACTAGCGCTTTAGACTCTGAATCTGAAAAAATGGTACAGAAGGCTCTTGATAATTTAATGCAAAATCGCACTAGTATTGTAATTGCTCACAGGCTCTCTACTATTTTATCCTCTGACCGTATTTTAGTTATGGATAAGGGTAAAATAATAGATCAAGGCAAGCATGAAGAATTGCTTGGTCGATGTGATTTATATACTAAATTGTACAATATTCAATTTAATTCTGAAGCAGTCTAAAAACTATGAAAAAGTTATTAAATGAAGTTTTAGCAATTATTATATATGTAAGCTATGTTTTGTGGGGTAAAACTTTACGCTTAAAGGTTCATAATTTTCAATATGTTGAGCCTCACTTAAACTCTGGTTTTGTATTAGCATTGTGGCATGCTGAAATGTTTCCTTTAATATACCTTAAAAATAAGGTTAAAGTTGCAACTATCGCAAGCAAGAGTAAAGACGGCGAATTTATTACAAGAATTTTAAATTACTTAGGCTTTAAAATTGCTAGAGGATCAAGCTCAAGAGGTGGCGCACAAGCTTTGCTAAGTCTTGTAAAGTACATGCAAGACGGCTATGCTGCTGCAATTACTATTGATGGACCTCGAGGTCCTCGCCATGAAGTTAAAAGCGGTGCTATATTTTTAGCTCAAAAAAGTCAAAAACCAATTATCGCAATTAGAGCAAAAGCACATAAAGCTAAAGTTTTTGGGAGTTGGGACAAATTTATTTTGCCACTTCCTTTTAGTAAAGTTGAAATTTTCTTTGCCAAAGCTTACTATGTAAATGATGAATTAAACGATGAAAAAACAAAAGAGCATTGTGATAATATAAAAAAATTAATGGATATGGTAAAATGAATTTTTTACAAAAGGCTAGCTGCAATGCCTTATTAAAAATAGCGGACTTTATTTCTAGCTTATCATATTCGAAGCAAGTTCACTTAAGCAACTTTATTGGTGCTTCAATGTGGTACTTACTTAGTTCAAGACGAAAACTTGCTATAAATGCAATATGTCAGCACTTAAAAATTGAGCAAGAACACGCAAAAAAAATTGCAAGGGAAAATTTTAATAATATCGCTCTGGCATTTTTAAATATATGCTCCGTTAAGAATTTTGATTTTGATAAGGTTGAGGTGAAAAACAAAGAAGCACTTGAGCGTATTAGAACATGCCAACAAGCAGTAATTACGACAACGGCACACCTTGGACCTTGGGAATTTTTAGCTGCTTTGATTGGTAAATTTGAGCGTGTAGCTCACCCGAAAAGTAGTATAGTTGTGCGCAGCAATCGCAATATAGTTTTAAATAATTTTATTAATACGCTTAGAACTAGCGGCGGAACTAATGTAATTGGGCATAGAGATTCGAGTTTTACAATTTTAAAAGCCCTAAAACGTAATGCAATGATTGGTTTTTTAGTCGATCATAATTGCCGCTATGATGAAGCTATATTTTTAGATTTTTTAGGTGAAGAAGCTGCAGTTAATAAGGGACCTGCACTCTTAGCCGTTAGAGCAAATGCCCTTGTTTTTCCTACTTATTTAGTTAGGGAAAACGGCAAATATATTTTTATTCAAGAAGATGCGCTAGATTGCTCAACTTTAAGTGGTACTTTAGATGAAAAAGTGAAAATCGTGGCTGAATTTTATTCAAAATCAGTTGAAGAACAAATAAAAAAATACCCAGAGCAATGGTTCTGGATACATAAACGTTGGAAAACTAAAAGGTGTGGAGAATAATATGCTTGATCTTAAGATTTTACAAAAAGATATTCAAAAAGTTAAAGAGGCTTTGATTGCTAGAAATTCAAATATTGACCTCGCTGAATTTGAGGCGCTTGACGAAAAAAGACGTGCTCTTTTAAGTGAAGTTGAAAGCCTAAAAAGCACACGCAACAAGGCATCTGCTGAAGTTGCTCGCATGAAAAGAGAAAAACTTGATGCAGAAGAATATATTGCACAACTTGGCGACTTATCAAACAAAATCAAGGAGCTTGATGTTGTAACAGAGGAAGTTAAGGCAAAGCAAGAAGCCTTTATGCTTAATCTTCCTAATATTCCAGATAGCTCTGTTCCACTTGGTAAAGATGAGCATGATAATCTTGAAGTACATAGGCATGGAAATATCCCAAGCTTTAATTTTGAAGTTAAAGATCACCATGATTTAGGTAGTAATTTGAAAGGCTTAGATTTTGAACGTGGTGCAAAACTCGCTGGTGCAAGATTTTCAGTTTTATATGGCTGGGCAGCAAGGCTTGAGCGTGCCCTAATAAACTTCTTCTTAGATGCCCATACCTTAGAATGGGGACGCACAGAAATCAATGTACCATTTATGGTAAATAGCAAATCAATGCAAGGTACTGGTCAATTACCAAAATTTGCTGAAGATTTATTTAAGATTGAAAATTGGGACGAGTACCTTATCCCAACTTCAGAAGTTCCACTTACAAATTTACACGCTGACGAAGTTTTAGACGAGGCAAGCTTGCCTGTTTTATACACTTCTGCAAGCCCGTGCTTTCGTTCAGAAGCTGGAGCATATGGTAAGGATACTCGAGGCTTAATCCGCCAACATCAATTTACAAAAGTCGAAATGGTTAGCTTTAGCCACCCAGAAAAATCTTTTGAAGCTCTTGAAAGCATGAGAAGAAGTGCTGAAATCTTGCTCGAGCGTTTAGAGCTACCATACCGCACTGTAGTATTATGTAGCGGAGATATGGGATTTTCAGCTGTAAAGACTTATGACATTGAAGTTTGGCTACCAGCCCAAAACACTTATCGTGAAATTTCTTCATGTTCAAACTGTGGAGACTTCCAGGCTAGACGTGCAAATATTCGTTTTCGTCCAAATGGTGGTGGCAAGCCTGAATTTGTGCACACCTTAAACGGCTCTGGTTTGCCTGTTGGGCGTACTTTAGTTGCAATAATTGAAAATTACCAACAAGAAGACGGTTCGATTAAAGTTCCTACTGCTCTTATTCCTTATATGAATGGAGTTGAATATATTAAATAATTTCACAAGGTTAAATATGAATAAAGTTTTATTAATTAGTTTAATGTTTGCATCTTTGCTCGCTTTTTCTTGCACTAAACAACAGCCAGAAATAGTTGAAATAATTGAGCAAGAAGAGCCTACTGTTATTTTAGAAGAATCCGAACCTATTTGGCAAGGACCACCTGTTGCAATTGAAAGTCCTGATACCTTTATTAAGCACTTAAACCCTGCTGACCAAGGATTAGAATCTTGGACTGAGCTTGCACCGCATATTGATCAAAGTCTTGAGTATTTGAGCAGAAAAAAAGCTGAAGATTATGCTGTTAAAGCTAAGCATTTAAAGATAAAAAATGCTGATCTTGAGGAAACCTTATTAAAGCTAAAAGACTTATTACCAAAACTTGATGAGGACAAAAGTTTATTTGACAAGCATTTTAAGTGGGTGCAAATTGAGCCACATATTAAATATTCTGGCTACTATGAACCTAGCATAAAGGCGAGTTACACAAAGACTGACAAGTACAAATATCCTTTATATTCTGTGCCAAAGGATCTTAGCAAGTATAAGCGCAAAAAATGGAAATATCACGACAGACGTGCAATCGATGGCAAAGGAGTATTAAAGAATAAAGGGCTTGAGCTTGTTTGGCTTGAAGACAAGGTAGACGCCTACTATTTACATATTCAAGGTTCAGGACGCTTAATTTTTGAAGACGGCACACATATTTATGCTAATTATGCTAATCAAAATGGGCATAAATACAGAAGTGCCGGACGTATAATGAAAAATATGGGTCTACTTTCACTTGGTGATATGCATAGGCAGCGTGATTGGCTTCGCAGAAATCCAAAATCAGCTGATAAGATTTTCTTCCAAAATCCAAGCTATGTGTTTTTTAGATTAGGTGATAAAGGCGCAATTGGCGCAACTGGAGCTGTTATGCGTCAGTGGGTTAGCCTTGCAACTGATAAAAAAGTTATTCCACTTGGTGCTGTTGTAGCTTACGGTGTAAATATTCCACATGAAGAGCAAAAAGAAGTAGCACTTAGAGCAATAGGACTAGCGCAAGATGTCGGCGGAGCAATTAAGAAAAACAGGATTGATGTTTTTTGTGGTGCTGACGAATTTGGTGAATATGTGTCAGGCAAGCTTGATAAAAGCGGACCGGCATGGGTCTTAGTCTCGAAAGATTATGTAGAACCAATTGCTAAAAACGATGAAAAAAAAGATGAAAAACAAGCTAATAAAGAAGATCTTAATAAAAAAGATGATAAGTTAGCAAAAAATAATAGTGGCACACAAAAAAGCTCATCTTCATAAAGTATTAATTAATCGATGGTGAAAAATTTATTAATATATTGTAATAATAGATTTTAATTGTTACAACACGCTAATAAAAATGCAAGAAATAAGAAATCAGAGATTACTTTTCTTGCATTTTTACTATTTTAAACAATAGTTTTTCACCGTCGGCTTACAAGCTTTTTGCGAAAGCAAAAAATTTGCGCCACGTAAAACAAGCTAGAACTTGCATCAATCGTCCCGCAAGGGTGTTTGGTGAGAGCGTGCCTGTGTGGCTAAGCCACTTGAAAAAGGCATTGAAAATGACTTTTTCAGCTTCGACTAATTAAAGTGGCTAAATCAGATTCATCTTGTTTAGCCACTAAAGCCATCTCATAAAAATTAACATTTTTTTATCTTGCATTTCCAACAAATAAAGTATATATATACTGATTAAATTTAAGATTAGGAGAAATCTATGTTTACATCAGTAGCACACGCAATGGGCGCACCAGCTGGCGGCGCAGCAGGCGGTACAGATGCTTTAATGCAATTTATGCCATTAATTATTATGTTGGCAATTTTCTATTTTTTACTTATCCGTCCACAACAAAAACGTGCAAAAGAACATAAAGCAATGTTAGCAGCACTCAAAAAAGGCGATACTGTTATTACAAATGCGGGTTTTATTGGTCGTATCGTTGATATTGATGGTGATATTTTAACAATTGACTTAGGCGACACAAAGGTTCAGCTTGGTCGTGGTTATGTTGCTGGCTTATCTGAGATGGCAAAAAGCGGCAAAACTAAAGCTGAAAAACCAAGTAAAGAAGAAGCTAAGAAAAAAGAAGAAGCTAAAAATCAAGACGAAGACGATACTCAAGACGCTTCTGATTCAAGCGATACCAAATAATTGGGGCAAGCATGATATCATATCGTTGGCGATTACTCGTATCGGCAATAGTCTTTGTTATAAGCATTATGTATGTTCTGCCTAGTGTTCCAAACCTAGGCGGAATATATCAATATTTACCTGAGGATCGCATTAACCTTGGACTTGATTTAAAAGGTGGTATGCACTTAACACTAGGTGTTGAGGTTGATGTTGCCGTTGAGAACGCTCTTTCCGGAACAGGGCAAAACTTACGTAGCTTAGCACAAGAAGAAGGCATTACAATTTTACGTGCAAAACTCAATAGCGATAAGCAACTTGAGTTTTTATTGCCAAAAGCAAGTGCAAAACAAGACTTAATTAATTTTGTAAATGAATCATTTCCTATTTTAACTTTATCAGATGGACAAGATGAAGGAAATGGTGCTTTAAAATTTACTGCAAACTTTACGGATGCTGAAATTGAAAGAGTTAAAAACTTAGCTCTTGATCAAGCAGTTCGTACAATCCGCAACCGTATTGATCAATTTGGTGTTGCTGAACCTGATATTCGCAAACAAGCTGATTATAGAATTCAAATTCAATTACCAGGTTTAAGCGATCCTGAACGTGCAATCAAATTACTCGGGCAAACTGCTCATTTAACTTTTCACTTAGTGCGTGATGACCTTGACTTTAAATCTGCACTTCCATCAGAAGTTGAATTATTTCCAATGGACGAGGAAAAACAAGGACAAGCAAGCTCCTTACCGCTTAACAAAGAACCACTCATGACTGGTGAAGATATTTCTGATGCTAGACCAGCTTACGGCGAATCTGCTACACCATATGTTGCAATTAACTTTAATAGCAAGGGTGCAAGTACTTTTGAGCGTGTAACTGGCGAAAACATCAAAAAACGCATGGCGATTGTGCTTGATGGTAAAATCCACTCTGCTCCGACAATTCAGGATAAAATTGCGGGCGGACGAGCTAGCATTACTGGCAACTTTACTGTTGAAGAAGCAAATGACTTAGCGATTATTTTACGTGCAGGTTCACTGCCTGCTCCAGTTACGATTTTAGAAGAGCGTACTGTTGGACCATCACTTGGTAAAGAGTCTATTGAAAGTGGTGTTAAGGCAGCTATTGTTGGTGCATTAGCAGTTATCTTTATCATGCCTATTTACTATGGTTTTTCAGGACTTATCGCTAACGGCATGCTAGTATTTACCATGAGTTTACTTATGGCTGGAATGGCAAGCTTTGGTGCAACTTTAACATTACCTGGTATTGCTGGTATTGTTTTAACTATTGGTATGGCAGTTGATGCTAGTGTTCTAACCTTTGAAAGAATTAGGGAAGAATTAAAGGCTGGGCTAAGTCCAAAAGAAGCAATTCAAGCAGGTTTTTCACGAGCCAGTATTTCTATTACAGATTCAAATTTAACTACAATTATTGCAGCTGCAATTTTATACCAATTTGGCACAGGTCCAATTAAAGGATTTGCTGTTACACTTAGTATTGGTATTGTAGCGTCAATGTTTACAGCTATCTTTGTTTCACGAGCTGTTTTTGAATGGTGGTTTAAAAACGCAGATAAAAAGATTAGTATCTAATCTTAAAAAACAGCATACATAATTTAAGGAAAATATTATGGGCTTTGAAATTTTAAAGAAACAAACCTCTATTGATTTTGTTAAGTTTCGCAAAATAGCATATGCAATCTCGGTTGCACTTATTCTTGCTGGGCTTGCGGCTTTCTTCTTTAGAGGTGGAATTAGATATGGTGTTGATTTTGCCGGCGGCGTTGCTATTCAAGTTCAATTTGAAAATGTCGTTGCTGATGAAGCAATTAAATCATCTCTAGCTAAAAATAATTTGCCAGGTCTAGTTATACAGCAGTTTGGTGATGACGGAAAAACGTATTTAATTCGATTTTCTACTCCAAATATGGCGGCTGATGAAATTCGTTCTACTATTGTTCAAGCATTAGATAGCGCATTTAGTGATAATAAGGCTGAAATTCAGCGAATGGAAGTTGTTGGACCTAAGGTTGGATCTGACTTAAGAAATGCAGCTCTTGAAGCTATGTATTATGCTATTTTGCTGATAACCGTTTATATATCTGGACGTTTTGAACAACGCTGGTTTATTGCTGGTGGCATGGCTTTTGCGCTTTCGCTTTGTGTTTACGGAGCAGGAACGCTAGGGCTTGATATGGTTTGGCGAGTTGTAATGGCTATTGCTGTAACTATAGCACTTTGTTGGAAATTAAAGCTAAACTTTGCACTTGGTGCCATTGTTTCACTACTTCACGATGTGTTAATTACAGTTGGAATACTTATTATTTTTAATAAGGAATTTGACTTAAATATTATTGCAGCACTTATGACCTTAGTCGGCTATTCTCTTAATGATACGATTGTTATTTACGATCGAATTAGAGAAAACTTGAAAAAACAAAATGAAAAGAAATTAGATGACTTTGCAACTATTATTAATAGCAGTTGTAACCAAACTCTAAGTCGTACTATCATGACTTCTGCAACAACTATTGTCGCAGCACTTAGCTTGTTTATTCTTGGCGGTGGCGTGATTCATGATTTTGCATTCACAGTACTTCTTGGTGTGTGTATAGGTACTTATTCATCAATTTTTGTTGCTAGTCCTATCTTGAAGATGTTTGGGGATACAGAGTTATATATTGCCCCGGCTAAGCGCAGCGAAGAATATGAGCGCCCTGGCGAGCATGGCATCGTTTAATAATACTTGATAATAATAAAAAAATAAAAGGCGAACTTAGTTCGCCTTTTATTTTGCTTTTTCTATAACTGCTTTAATCTGTTATAGTATTTTAAGTTGACATCACTACCATCAAGGTAAGCAAAGTCACACTTGCTCCAGTACTTAACAGTGCAATAAAATTGTACTTATGCTTTCGCAGTGATTGTCTGCTAGCGCAGTCATTGATAGTAATTTCATCTGAAATTACTATACGTATTAACTTTAGATTCTTTACT
>CAYJPK010000044.1:0-16760 GCA_964372035.1 uncultured Desulfovibrionaceae bacterium
GCTGTAAGCCAAAAAGCTCACAGCATTCTAAAAATATAAAAATTTAATAATAATCAATTATCAACAGTACTTAAAGTCCCACCGCCAAGAGCAATGCAAACATTAACAACGCCGCTAAGTTGCATACTTCTAGCAGTTTGCAATTCAATTTCAGAAGATAAGAGTGAACGTTCTGCATCTAAAACTTCTAAATATGAGGAATAACCGTTGTCATATCTAGCTCGTGCAAGTTCAACTGCTTTTCTAAGCTCTGTGACCATAGTTTCCATAGACTTTACAAGATTATTGTATTGTTCTTGTTGGCTAAGTGCGTCACGCATTTCACGAAATGCATTTTGCACAGTTAATTCATAATCAGCTATAAGTTCCTGTTTTGCAGCCTCCGTAACAAGTTCTTGTGAGCGAATATTCCAAATATCAAGAGGTAAGTTTAATGCACCGCCAATGCTCCAAGCTTTTACACCACTTGAGAATAAATCACTTAAGTCAGGGCTAGTTACACCCAATAAACCAGTTAGGGAAATTGATGGAAAATATGCCGCACGAGCTGCACCTATTTCATAATTAGCTGCTATTAAGAGTTGCTCTACTTGGCGAATATCAGGGCGATTAGTCAACATTTCAGATGGTAAACCAGCTGGAATGATAGCATCATATTTAAGTTTTTTAAGGCTTAGACCACGCTCTATATTTCCTTCATATATTTCACGAGGCGAACGACCAACTAATGCACTTAAAGCGGCTTCGCTAGATTCTTTGCTGTACCTCACCTGAAATAAGGTACTACGAGCGGCTTCAAGTTCAGTTTTTGAGCGTAAAAGGTCAAGCTCACTAATTAAACCTTGAGCATATCTAGCGTTATATATTTTAAGGTCTTCTTCACGAGTTGTAACTGTCTGTATAGCAATTTCTTCTTGTCTGTCGTAGGCTAACAAGTTGAAGTAAGCTGTAGCGGTTTGCCCAGTAATTGAAAGTAAAACAGCATCTAAAGCAGCTTCGCTTGAAAAAAGTTGTGCCCTAGCAGAATCAGTTAAATTGCGATATTTTCCCCACAAATCAATTTCCCATGCAGCTCCAATATTTGCCTTAAAGCTGCCATAGCTAGGATCAGATCCAGCCCTGGTTGCACTTGCAGCAGCATTTGGAACAGGGAAATATGCACCACGAGCCAAGCCAAGTTTAGCACGGGCAATATCAACAGTTGCCATTGCTTTATCAATACTTTTATTATTTGTGAGTGCTTCGTCAATTAATTTGTTGAGTGTTTCATCGCCAAATCTTTTCCACCACATCTTCTCAAGCATGTGAGTTTCTTGTGCTTCAGTCCATTTATTTGGTAATTCCATTTCTGGGCGCACATAATCAGGTGCAAAAGAACATGCACTAGTAAAAAGCATAAGACTAAGTAAAAGTAATCGTAACATAAATTAATTCCTTATGAATTATTCTGATTTGTCATCAAGTTCATTATCAAATTCATCAAGTTCATCTTTCTTTGGTGGAAAGAGTTTGTTAGCAGTCGCCATAATAAGTCTAAAACAAAACGGTACAAAAAGTGGAGCTAAAATAGTAGCAGCCAACATACCACCGATAACAGCAGTACCAATTGCATGTCGGCTAGCAGCACCAGCACCAGTACTAATTGCAAGCGGCACACAACCTAAGATAAAGGCAAGTGAAGTCATAATAATTGGTCTAAAACGAAGACGCGCAGCTGTAACAGCCGCATCATACAAGCTTAAGCCCTCACGATATTTTTCAACAGCAAACTCAACAATCAAAATAGCGTTTTTCGAGCTAAGACCAATGAGCGTAATGAGAGCCACCTGGAAGTAAACGTCATTACTATAGCCACGAAGTCCAGTACCCACAAGAGCACCAAATACCGCAAACGGAACAGCTGTAATAACTGCAAGCGGAAGTGACCAACTTTCATACTGCGCCGCTAAGATTAAAAATACCATAAGAAGACCAAGCACGAAAACTAAGGTATTATCTTGCCCAGAGATTTTTTCTTGATATGACTGACCAGTCCAAGCTAATTGATAGCCTTCAGGTAGTAGCTCAAGAGCTAATTCTTCCATAAGTTGTATTGCTTGACCAGAGCTAAATCCAGCAGCAGGGTTACCAGTAATTTTAGCAGCAGGGAAAGCATTAAAGCGTTCAACGATTTGTGGTGCACTAATTTGTTCTACAGTAACAAGCGAAGAAACTGGCACCATTTCGCCCAAATTATTTCTTACATATATTTCATTTATATCTTCAAGATGCGAGCGATATTCTGCATCAGCTTGCATCGCAACCTTAAAGGTTCTACCATAAAGGTTGAAATCATTAACATAATGAAGACCGAAATTAGAACCTAATGCGCTAAATACATCTGGTACAGAAACACCAAGCACCCTCGCTTTTTCCCTATCAAGGTCAATATAAGCTTGCGGTGAATTTACGTTAAAGGTAGAGTTTACACCTTGAAGTTCTGGGCGTTTTGAAAGTTCTGCAATGAACTTTTGCATAACATCAGCAAGTTCTGCATAGCTTGCGCCAGTTCTATTTTGAATGTAAGCCTCAAAGCCACCAGTGTTACTCATACCACTAATTGGCGGTGGGTTAAAGGCAATTGCTAAGCCTTCTGGCATTGCCATAGCAGTACGCATGAACTTACCAACTAAGGCTTGAGAACTCATATCTGGGGTAGGGCGTTCATTCCACGGTTTCATAGTGATAAAGGTAGTGCCAGCACTCGTTTTAGCTACACCTGATAAAATATCCATACCTGCAAAGCTCATAACAGTATCAACTGATGGGTCTTGCATCATTTTTTTATCTAATTCATCTAAAAACTTAGCTGTTCTTTCTAGTGAAGCACCCTCTGGCATAATTGTAAGAGCTAAGATATAACCTTGATCTTCCTCAGGAACTAGACCAGTTGGAACTTTTTCAAATAATTGCCAAACAGAAACACCAAGTACACAGAATAATACTATAGTAATAACAGCGTTACGCATTAAGCGTTCTGTCAAGAAGATATAAGTGTTAGTCACTTTATCAAAAAAGCGGTTAAACATGGCAAAAAAGCCTTTAGTCGGTGCATGGGTTGGCTTTAAGAATAAAACGCAAAGTGCAGGCGTAAAGGAAAGCGCGACAACACCGGAAATAGTAACAGAAATTGCAATCGTAATCGCAAATTGTTTATACATTTCACCAGCTAAGCCACCTAAGAATGCAATAGGAATAAATACTGAACAAAGCACAAGCACAATAGCAATAACAGGTCCAGTTACCTCGTTCATAGCGATAGCAGTAGCACGACGAACAGAACATTTTTCAGTATGCATAATACGTTCAACGTTTTCAAGAACAACAATAGCATCATCAACAACAATACCAATAGCAAGTACCATACCGAATAATGTTAAGGTATTGATTGAAAAGCCAAGAACATACATACCAGCAAATGTTCCTAAAATAGAAACAGGCACAGCCAAACAAGGAATAAGCGTTGCACGCCAGTTTTGTAAGAAAAGATAAACAACTAAGAAAACTAAAAGCATGGCTTCAAGTAAGGTCTTTATAACTTCATCAATTGAAATTTCAACGAATTTAGTTGTGTCATAAGGGCTTGAATAGTCAACACCAATAGGGAAGTTCTTCTTCATATTTTCCATAGCTTCATCAACTAATAATGAAGTTTCAAGTGCATTAGCACCAGGAGCTAAGAAAATACCAATTGGTTGCGCAGGGTAGCCATTATATTTACCTTGGAAGCCATAGTTAATTGCTCCAAGTTCAATCCTTGCAACATCTTTTAAGTATAAAACAGAACCATCACTTTCAGAACGGATAATAATATTTCCAAATTCTTCAGCAGTTACAAGGCGACCTTCTGTATTTAAACGCCAAGTAATCGGAACTTCTTGTTTTAAAGGTTCAGCACCAATACTACCAACAGCAAATTGCGAGTTTTGAGCAGTAATTGCCGAAGCAATGTCAGCAGGTGTTAATTTCAAATCAGCCATGCGGTCTGGTTTGAGCCAAATACGCATGGAATAATCCTTTGCACCAAATACCTGAACATCACCAACGCCTTTAACACGTTTAAGCTCATCTGCCACGTTAATAAGTGCATAGTTACTTAAATATAAAACGTCATAGCGTTCATCAGGTGAATAAAGAGTATAAACCTTTAACATTGAGGGAGATTGCTTAGTAACTGAAAGACCGTTTTTAGTAACATCTTGCGGAAGTTGAGTTGAAGCAAGTTGAACACGGTTGTTAACGTCAATGGTTGCTTGGTCAGGATCAGTTCCAAGATTAAAGGTTACGTTGATAACTAAGTCACCACTACTTGAACTTACTGATTGCAGATAAAGCATATTATCTACACCGTTGATTTGTTGCTCAAGCGGTGCAGCAACAGTTGCTGCAACAGTTTCAGCACTTGCTCCTGGATATGAAGCATTAATTGTCACTTGCGGTGGAATTAAGTCAGGATACTGTGCAATTGGTAATGTCCCAACTGCAATCACACCGACAAGCGTAATTAATATTGATATAACAGTTGATAAAACAGGGCGTCGAACAAAAAAGCCCTCTTTAATTTTCTTTGTATTTTGCATATTTATTTCCAAATAAATCTATTGTTTTTTTGCTTCAGGTTTTTGTTCTGCTTTTTCAGCCGCTTGTTTTTGTGGTTCTACAATTTGAACTTTTTGTCCTGGTCGAATTTTGTTAACGCCTTCAGTGATAATTACATCGCCAGCTTTTAAGCCTTCTTCAACTAAAAAATCATTTCCAATTCCACGCCCAAGTTTAACTAAGCGTGGGGTGGCAACATTATCCTTGTCAACAACCATAACCATGTCGCCTTTTTGTGTCTTAATCATAGCTGTTTGTTTCATTAAAATTGCATCTTTTAAATATAAGCCAGATAATTTTAATCTAATGAATTGACCAGGTAAAACCATTCTTGCAGCATTAGGAAAAACAGCACGAGCTTTAACAATACTTGTAGTTATATTTACGCTAGTATCAATAAAAGTTACTATGCCTTTGTGTTCGTATACTGAACCATCGGAAAAAATGATTTCTGCAACATATTTACCATCAGTAGCAGCTTGGCCTTCAGTTAAAAGTCTTGAGCTAATCAAATAGTCAGAGCTTGGAATTGAGAATTCAACAAATAGGGGATTTAATTGATTAATTGAAGTTAATAAATTATTTCCAGTTGAAGAAATTAAGTTACCTTCAGTGATTGTTTCCTTTGAAGTATAACCAGAAATTGGAGCAGCAACATAAGCATAACCAAGCTTAATTTCAGCATCTTTTACAGCAGCATCAGCTGACTCTAATGCAGCTTTTGCACTTTCATAATCAGAACGAGCAGTATCTCTATCTTTTTGGCTAACAGCGTTTTGCTTGTAAAGTGGTCTAATTCTGTCCCATTCACGTTGTGTACGTTCTAAACTAGCAACAGCTTGCGAACGAGCAGCTTTAGCGATTGATAAATTTGCTTCGTATGTATCAGGCTCAATCTCAAATAAAATTTGACCTTGTTCAACATAATCACCTTCAACATAATTACGTTTTTTCAAAATGCCGCCAACTTGTGCTCTAACTTCAACAGCTAAAGAACCTGAGGTTAAGCCAATATATTCTGATATAATAGGTACTTGCCCAGCTTGGATTGTTTGTGTTATAACTGGTAAAGGTGGCATTTCACCTTGTGCTTGTGGTTTTTGGTCTTGCGAGGAACAACCAAATATTAAAAAGCTCGAAATGATTAAAGCTAACAAATTAATTTTACTTTTCATGTAATCTCTCCAAAAAATATAAAAAAGAAATAATCAACATTTTTCTTATTAAATATATTAATTTTAATAAAATATCTAGTAAAAAATCTTAAAAAATACAGCTAATAATTTGACTTAATATATTAAAAGTACAATGGTTTTGTAAATTATTACTTTTTTATATTTTTTTATATTTAACAAATGTTTGAGAAAGTATAAGCAATTTTAAAATTAAGTCAAATTTAAATTTGAATTTGAAATTTGGTTTGACTTTTTTTTAAATATGCTTAAGTTATAATTAGATATTGTTAACTTTTATATGTAGAAGATTTTGGTAAGATTATGATGAGTAAAGATAGTAAGCAAGTAAAGCGTGCAAAACGCAAAGATGGTGAGAATACAAAAAATATAATTTTAGAAGTCGCTGGTAAATTATTTGCAGAGCAGGGCTTTGATAATACAACGAGTAAAGATATTTGCGCTAAAGCTGGTGCTAATATTGCGGCTGTAAACTATTACTTTGGAAGTAGGGAAGCACTTCTTGATGAAGTTATTGTTTTGGCGCATAGACGATTTATAGACCATGACAATATTGCTCAAATAATGAGTGAAGAATTTTCGCCAGAACTAAAGTTAAGGAAAATTTTGGATATTTATCTTTCAACTGCTTTTGAAGATAATGATAAGTGGGCAACAAAGCTTGTTGTGCGTGAAATTTTGAGTAGTAGCGTAACGAATACTAAAATATTAGAAGAAATTGTTAAGCCTAATATAGTTTGTTTGCATCATTTAATTCATGAATTAACGGGGCTTGAGCCTTTTAGTGATGCATCACAAAGGGCTATTGCCTTTGTTTTTTATTCAAGCTTTGCAATGACTATTATTCCAAAAGCAAAAAGAGAAAGGACTTTGCCTGCAATAACAAGCGAGTATGAAGTTTTTTTAGATGAAATGTTAAAGTATTGCTTAGCAGGCTTAAATGCATTAAAGTCATGACAAATTGTGCTATTTCTAGTTTTTATTTGGTGATTTAAAAATGATTTTCTAACTATTAATATATTGAAATATAAGGTAAAAAATGAAAGACTTCATTGTTCGTGGTATTATGCTTGGTGGTTCAATTGGTGTTTTTGGTGCTCTTTTAGGGTATTCTGATAGTATGGGTAGGGCATTTTTTCTTGGTATGTTTGGCGGAGCTTTTGCCGGCTATACTCTTTATAAGATACGTGAAAAAAAAGGTAAGCTATAAGGGCTTGCCAGAATAAAGGTTTTAGCAAGCGTAGTGTGAACTTGTTCATGCAAGCTTGGCTTTGTGTGCGAAACAATAAGCAAAGCTAAAAAATATGCTAGCCTAGCGACTTAAAATATAAACATCTAATTCACTAATAATATAAAAAATAATCTAGTTATCATAATATACATAAAAAGGTAGGTATATTATGAGCACATATTTTTTAGTTGATTTGATTACAAGATACGGATATGATTTGGTTTTTATTGGAAGTATCTTAGAAGGTGATACAGTTGTTTTAATTGGTGGAGCTTTATCAAGAAATGCCTCATTATTTTTGCCATATGTAATTTTAGTAGCATTTTTAGGGACATTAATTTCGGATCAATTTTTATTTTGGCTAGGCAAAAAGCATGGAACTAGCTTGATTGCAAAATACGAAAGATTGCAGAGAGTTAGTGATAAGCTTAAAAACTGGATAGGACCATATGAAGCATTAATAATTTTATGTTTCAGGTTTATGTACGGAATACGATTTTTTTCACCAATAATACTTGGAAGTCTAGGCATTTCGCATTTTAAATTTTTTATCTTGAATTTTATTTCGGCGGCAATTTGGGCAGGACTTATGGCGAGTATTGGCTATACTTTTGCAAATGCTGTTGATAGTTTAGTTTCACAGCATGGAATTTTGCACATCATTATATTGTTGATTATTACAAGTTTTGTGCTTATACTTTTTGCGCATATGATTTGGCAAAAAAATCGAGCAAATAAAATGGAATAACTATGTACCTTAAAGAACTTTGTGATAGCTTAGTTGAAAATGCTTTAAAAAAAATAAAAAATGCCTCAAGTGAAGATGTTTCACAAGCTCAGATTGATGTTGCAATGTTTGAGTTAAAAAACGAAGCAATTGAAAGATTATGCGATAAATATAGTGTTAATCGCCTCGAATTTGTTACGCAATTTCCTGACTTGCCAAACATCGTCATTGCTGAGAATTACTACAATACACGCTTTACCTTGCTAAGTAGGTGTATTACAGTATTTCTTGGGCTTTTTATCGGAAATTTGCTTTCTACTATATTGAATATAATTGATTTGGGTGGTGGTTTTTTACAATTTATTTGTATTTTAACGATTTTATATTTTTCAGATTATTTTGCTGCTAATGATAAGATTAGAACTAGAATATTAACAGCTCTTGGTCTTGCGAGTGTTGGCAGATTAGCGTTAAGTATTACGAGTGCAATCACGAACTTTGGTTTTTTTGGAATATTTCGCTCAAGCACTTTTTCAATTTTGCGTGGGAATAATATTTTTTATAATTTTTATGTTGTGCTTGCAACTATTTTTGCTTTTGTGTTTTTTTCTCGAACTAAACCAGAGTTTTCAAGCGAAAAATTTGCAAAAGCCCTAGAGCTTAATTTAAATTCATGGCTTAATTTTGTGTCATTATTGCTTGATAAACAAAATATAAATTACGATAAAAAACAAACAAAATCAGATATTTGCCCTAAAAATGACTGCAAGTTAGCTTTAAACTTGATTCCCTTTGTTCAAACTTTAGATGAAAATGAAAAAATATGGCTTAGTAGGCTACTTGCTGATGTTGGTTATGTGGCGCAAAATGGCAACTCAATTATTTGGAATAGCTCTGAACATGCGCATTTATACAATAAATTAGGTTTGATTGAAGATGGTGATAAATGCATTGTTTTAAATCAAGCGATTCTTAAAGATGATGAAATTCATAAAGGTTACGTGCAAAAAAGCAAGTAATAATTATAGGTTATAGATGAAAAGTATTGCTATAGATTTAGGGACGTGTAATTCCTGCATTTGCCAAACGGTTGATGGAACAGTAAAAATTGTGCATTTACCAGAATTTGCAGAAGAAAACGGAACAATCCCAACTACTATTTTATATAAAAATAATAAGCCATTAGCAATTGGGCAAGTTGCAGAAACAGAATTTTTTGTTAATAATTCAGAGTCTTATAAATTGGCTACTCAGTTCAAGCCAGATATTGGCGGAGAAGAGGCTTATACTTATTTACGAGATTTTTTAAAAATCCTACAACCAGAGCTTGTTAAGGCAGTTGCACACACAGCTAATGAAGCCAGTTCTTTTTATGTTGGGACTCCATGCAATTTAAATTCTGAAGAATATTATGATGCGAGGCTTAAAAAATGTTTTAGTGAAGCCTTTGAAAATGATGATATTTTTGGAAGTCCATCAGTATTAAAAGAGCCAATTGGTGCACTTTTATCCTGCTTAATTAGCGAAGATGCTTTAAATGCTAATAATGCAATTAATGAAATATTAGTTATAGATTTTGGCGGTGGTACTTGTGATTTATCACTTTTAACTGATGGCGCTGTGCAGTTAAATAGCGGAGATAATTTATTTGGTGGTCGCTTATTTGACGATTTATTTTATCAAATGTTTTTAAAGCAAAACCCTGAACTAGAGCATATTTTAAAGCAGAATAAATGTGAATATTATTTTCAGTTTATTGAGTGTCGGCGAATTAAAGAATTTTTCTCGACAGAAATCAATAAATATCCTGACGAAAAAATCAATTTAATAGCGCAAATTCCTATTTTAAATGGTCCTCCTATCAATGTGCATGCAAGTTGCGATAGAGATGATTTTGTTTTTGCTGCAGGCACTTATGTTATGAGTGAGGCATTGTTTGAGATGCTCAAAACTCATCACACTCGTGGCATGTTGTCTAACTTTGCAAAAGAAGCTTTAGCACGTAGAGAAATTGATTTGTTATCATGGTTTAAATCTTTACTGCAGAATTTTAAAGGGAAGAAGTTTTCAAAGGTTCTTTTAACTGGCGGTAGTAGCTTATGGCCCTTTGTACCATATTTTGTAAAACAAGAATTCAGTTTGCAAGATGCTGATATTATTATAAGTAATAACCCATATTCTGATATAAGCCGTGGTCTTGCGCTTGCACCATATTTAAGTGAAAAATTTGCAAAATCTGAAAAGGCAATAAACGCCTCACTTGGTGATTTTTTATCAAAACTATTTGACGAAGTTCATGAAATAAATGCTACTCAAGGTCGCCAAGTTGCTAATATTTGTGCAGAATTAATAGTTAAGCGTGTGCTAATGCCACAGCTTCAAGAAGCCATTAAAAAAGGTGGTTGGGACTCAATCGAAGTTTTGCAAAAAAACATTTTAGCACAAATGGAAAAAGAAAAAGAATTTATTAAGCAAAATATTTATGCAAATGCTGAGTTGTACGAAGAATTATTGCAGCAAAAAACTAAAAAAATAATAGAAGATTGGTTGATTTCTCATGGAATTGACTGTGATTTAAAAATTAATTTAGACCATAGCTTACAAATTGAAAGTATTATAAAATTAGTTGATTTTTCGATTACAAAAACTATGCTTTTAAATATAACTGATATGCTTTTAACAGTATATTTGCCAATTATTGTTGGCGCTTTAGTAGCTGTTGGCACTAGCATAACGGGACCTTTGGCAGTTTTTTTAGGGGCATCAGCTTCAATTTCCACTTTTGCACTAGGTAAAAGTTCTCAATATTTAATGAAAAAAATACCTATACCTCTTAAATTATTAAATCAAAAAATGGTAAATGAAATTTGTGAAAAAAATATAGTTGCAATTGGTAAAAAAATATCAGCCGCCTTTGAACAAAAATTGCAAGAAATTGATGAACAAGTACAACAAGATATAGAAAAAGAAATTGCTGTAATTTTAAGCAATCTTTCAATTATTAAAAAAATAGCAAAGCATAATTAAAATGATTAATCTAACTAACAATAAATTTAATATCATCATTATAGTGCTTTGTGCAAGTCTTGGCTTGTTTTTTGGCATGGCTAATGTTTTTTACCAAGTGCCGTTTGCTGCCTTACTTTTTCCGGCGGGCTTGTATTTGCTAGGCATTTTAAGT
Source organism: uncultured Desulfovibrionaceae bacterium (assembly GCA_964372035.1). Lineage (GTDB taxonomy): Bacteria > Desulfobacterota > Desulfovibrionia > Desulfovibrionales > Desulfovibrionaceae > CAYJPK01. Next base: position 10,971 of record CAYJPK010000044.1, read on the forward strand.
GAGAATAAGAAAAAGGCGATGCTAAGTGGTTTTTGGTGTTCGACTTTTGCATATATTTTATGTATGTACTGGATTTATATTCCAGTTAATGAATTCGGACACTTACCCTTATATTTAGCCTTGCCATGCGTATTTGTTTTGAGTGCATACATGGCAATTTATGGCGGAGTTTTTAGCCTTTGTGTTAAATATCTTGAAAGGGTTAAACCCTTTCTGCAGTTTATTATGCTTGGCTTGATTTGGTATATATTAGAGTGGTTTAGAGATTTTATTTTGTCTGGTTTTCCTTGGATTCCTCTTTCAAGCTCCTTTGTACCCTTTGAAGAATTTATTCAACTTGCCAGTATTATAGGATCATATGGTTTGAGCGGTGTTTTTGCCGGAATTGCTTGTTTATTTATAAGTGGAGCCCTTTATTTTAAACATAGTGGCTACAAAAAAATGCTCTTCGCTGTGGCTATTTTGAGCTTAGTTTTTACCTTTGGCTCATGGCGTATTGATAATTATGATTTTGGAAAGATAACTAACTTGCAAAATGGCCTAAAAGTAGGCTTAGTACAAGGAAATATTAAACAAGATCAAAAATGGACTAAAGAATATCAAAAAAAGACCGTTAATATCTATGTGGCTTTAGCTCAAAATTACCTTGATAAACATAGCGGGGATTTAGTAATATTCCCTGAAACTGCCATGCCATTTTTGTATAATGAACATATAAATACAAAAGATTTAAATGCATTTGTGCGTAAAAATAAAGTTAATTTGCTTTTTGGTGCACCAGCAAGGCGTATTGTTGATAAAAAACTTGAATTATTTAATAGAGCTTATCTTTTAGATAAAAACGCCAAGCTTTTGGGTAGTTACGACAAAGAACACCTTGTCCCTTTTGGTGAATATGTGCCAAGTTGGATTAATTTACCATTTTTGAAACCACTAGTTCAAGGGGTAGGCTCTTTTATTGCGGGTTCTAAGCAGTTGAATTTAATGATAAAACCTGTAAGTAGTCAAAATAATAGTGATATGCTTGCACTTGGTGTGTTAATATGCTATGAAACTATATTCCCAAGCCTTGCACAAGAACGAGTTTTAAAAGGAGCTAATGTCCTTGTAAATATAAGTAATGATGCATGGTTTGGAAAAAGTTCAGCTCCATACCAGCATTTGCAGATGTCAGTTCTGCGAGCTGTTGAGCAAGAACGTTACTTAGCTAGGAGCACAAATACGGGAATTTCTGCCATAATTAATCCACTTGGGCAAATTGAGGTGAGTGGTTCTTTGTTTATGCCAGAATATGTTGCTGGTAAAGTGTATGGAATTAGTGAACGGACTATTTTTAATCGCATCTATGATTTTATTACACCTTTTGTGTTTTTGAGCTTATTCACCCTATTATATATTAATCGTAAACAAATAAAATAATTATGCTACAATTAAATGAATTAAAAATAAATTGTCAGAATTTAAGTTCTAAATTTAAATCCCTTTGGGGGCGACTTTGACTACGGTCATATTGCAAAGCGTCTAGAGGAGATTGAAGTAATTATTTCAGACCCTAAGGCGTGGGAGAATCCTGAAAAATTTACACCAGTACTTAAGGAAAAAAGTTTTCTTGAAAAAGAACTTAGTAATATTGATACCTTAAAGTCACGACACGATGAAATGCAAGACTGGATTTCTTTTGCAGAGCTTGCAGAAACTGAAGAAGAGCTTGAGGAGAGTTTAATCGCTTTAAATGATAATTGCATAGCTCTTAGCGAACAATTAGAACAAGTTGAGATGGAGTTGTTATTATCTGGTGATGATGATAGAAGCGATGCGCTTTTAGACATTCACCCTGGAGCTGGCGGAACTGAAGCTCAAGACTGGGCACAAATGTTGCTTCGTATGTATTTGCGTTTTGCTGATCGTCATAATTTTAAGACTGAATATCTTGATTATCTTGATGGTGATGAGGCTGGCATTAAGTCAGTAACAATTCGTATTGAGGGCGAGAATGCTTTTGGACTTTTGAAGGGTGAGCGTGGTATTCATAGATTAATTCGCAATTCTCCATTTGATTCATCTGGTCGACGCCATACTTCTTTTGCCTCAGTAGACGTAATTGCTGATATGGGGCAAGATATTAATGTTGAGATTAAGGAAAGTGATTTGCGAATAGATGTTTATAGGGCTGGTGGCGCAGGCGGTCAGCATGTGAACAAAACAGAATCAGCAGTGCGCATTACTCATATTCCAACTGGTTTAGTTGCGCAGTGTCAAAATGAGAAATCACAGCACAGTAATAAAGATTCAGCAATGCGCATTTTAAAAGCTAGAATTTACGAATTTGAAAAGTCAAAAATCGATGCGGCACGTCAAAGCGAGTATGCAAACAAAGAAGCAATAGCCTTTGGTAGCCAAATCAGAACGTATACAATCCAGCCTTATAGGCTCGTAAAAGACCATAGAACTGGCACAGATATTGGTGATGTCGATGCAGTTTTAGATGGTAAAATTGATAAGTTGTTACGTGATTATTTATTGTTACAACATGAAAAATCATCACAAAAAATGTAATATTCAGCACTTATAGGGATACTATGATTAGTAAATTAGCAAGTAATCAAGAGCAAAAAAAGCAAGAGCTAAAAGATTTATTGCATGAATTTGATTGTGCTTACAAGGCACTTATTGAACGTGTAATGAATAGTGAATTAGCAGCTTGTCCTGAATGTTCTGGAATAATTGTTAATATCGTGCCTCGGCTTGCCATGCATGATTGGGATAAACTTTCAGATGCGCTAAATAAACTTGGTTGGACAAGTTTTGCAATGGATTTTGCTTGTGCTCTAGAGCTTAATAATTTCCTACATTCAGTTTCACCTTTATTTTTACATAAATTAAGTGAAGAGGGTGAAAGGGCAAGGCGACATGGTAGTGATTTAGCTCTTATTATTATAGGTGGTGTTGAACCTTTAACTGATGACATGTTTGAGATGTTGCAATCAGCAGCAAGGCTTGAGCTTGCTGGAGGTGATGCAATGGCTAAATTTGGTGAAAATAAAATTATAATCGTATCGCCAACTGCCAAGCAAATGCGGGCAAGGTCACTTTCAGAGAGGATTTTAGATCGTTATAATGCTGCAGTTGCTGTGCAAATTGGCGAACCAATGCTTTGCAAAGCAGGAATATCAAATTTTAGTGCAAATCCAGCTCAAACAACGACAAAAGCGTTAAATATTGCACTTGAGCAAGTAGTACAAGTCTTTGAAGAAGCACAAATGAACCAGGCAAAAGTATATCAAACTGATAAACGTCCAGTATCAGAGCGTTCTGTTTTAGTTGAAACAAATGAAAAAAGCTTTTTGTTTTTTGGTAGTACGGAGTAAGCATGAATAATAATTCGACAATGAGCATCTCAGTAATGAGCGGTAAAGGTGGTGTAGGCAAGACAAATATTTCATTAAATCTTGCTTGTGCGATTTATGCGATGGAGTATCGTGCAATGCTTATGGATTGTGACTTAGGGCTTGCAAACCTTGATGTTATGCTTGGGATTGCGCCAGAGGGAACTTTGCAAGATGTGCTAATGGCTGATGCAGATGTTTCTTCAATTTTATATTCAATTGCAGAAGGCTTTGATGTACTTCCCGCAGCTTCTGGTGTGCCGGAGTTAGTTGAAATGGACGGCGATACTAGCGATTTACTGCTAAGACGTATGTTACCTATTTTAGGTGATTACGACTATGTTTTTCTTGACTTAGGCGCAGGAATTAATAGTACTGTGCAAAATTTTGCTGGAATGGCAGCTGCTAGGATTATGGTATTAACCCCAGAACCAACTGCCCTTACTGATAGTTATGCACTAGTGAAGGTGCTTGCAACTCATCATAATGTGCGTGATTTCTATGTTATTGTTAATCAAGTGGAAAATGAACATGAAGAAGAAGCTAGCTTTAATCGCTTTGCCTCTGCGTGCCAAAGATTTTTAGATGTTCACCCAACCTTACTTGGTAGTATTAGAAGTGATAATTACGTGACTGAAGCAGTTAGAAGGCAAACACCTTATGTTCACGCTTTTCCAGACTGCAAAGCTTCACAGGATATCCTAGAAATAGCTAGAAAAATTATTAATATTAGAAGTGCTATGGAAGAAAAATTGAAGAAAAGAGCTGTGCTTCAGTTAATAAAATCTTAGTTTTTTTATATTTTTTTTAAAAAAAAGTGATTTTTATATTGAATTTGTTTTAAGATGGTGTTATAAATCAATTTAATAAACTTAACGTGAGCAAATGGAGTGATTATGAATAAGAGTGAACTTATTAAGTCTCTATCTGAGCAAGCATCAATTTCTATTGATGAGGCTAGTCTCGTTGTTAATACTTTTGTTGATAGCATGAAAGACGCCCTTGTTCAAGGTAACAGGGTTGAAATTCGTGGATTTGGCAGTTTTAAAGTAAAAGAGTATGAGGCTTATTCTGGCCGCAATCCTCGCACAGGTGAAAAAGTTGAAGTTTCAGCTAAGAAATTACCTTGCTTTAGAGCTGGCAAAGAGCTTAAAGAATATATCAACAGTTAACAACATTTCTTCGTGTCGACGTATATTTACGTATCGATTCTGTTTTTCTTTAGCTATCTTTTTTGATAGTTAGTGCATTTTTGGCTTATTTAGTTTTTCTTTTGGATTTTTCTACGTTTTTTGTTTAGGTATTATCACTTTGGTATCTTGGGGGTTTTGTATGTATGGTGTAATGACTGCTCTTGCTACACCTTTTAAAAATGGCAAGATTGATGAAGAAGCTTTTAGAGCTTTTATTGAATGGCAAATAGAACAAGGCATTCACGGTTTAATTCCATGTGGAACAACAGGTGAATCTGCTACGCTTAGCCATGAAGAGCATCAAAACGTAATAAAAATTTGCATTGATCAAGTTAAAAAGCGTGTTCCTGTTATTGCTGGTGCTGGCTCAAACAGCACAAAAGAAGCAATAAGCCTTACGGAATTTGCCAAAAAGGCAGGCGCAGATGGTGCATTGCATATTACGCCATACTACAACCGCCCGACTCAAGAGGGCGTGTACCTTCACTTTAAAGCTATTTCAGAAGCTGTTGATTTTCCGCTTGTACTTTATAATGTTCCAGCAAGAACTGGTTCAAATGTGCTACCTGAAACAATTGCGCGTATCAGAAAGGACATTAAGCAAGTAGTAGCAGTTAAAGAATCTTGTGGAAATATTGTTCAAATCAGTAATGTTATTGAACAGTGCGATGATGACATTGCAATTTTATCAGGCGATGATTTTTTATTGCTTCCTATGCTTGCTCTTGGTGCAAAGGGAATTATTTCTGTAACAGCTAATGTTGCGCCAAAGGCAATAATTGAAATTTATGATGCTTTTAAAAATGGTGATATTGAAAAAGCTCGTGCAGCTCATTTTAAAGTTGAGCCTCTTAATAGAGCTTTATTCATTGAAACAAATCCAATACCAACTAAAACAGCCCTTAGCTTAATGGGTAAAATGGATTGTGAGCTACGTTTACCGCTTTGTAACTTGCAAGCAGATAATCATGAAAAGCTTGTTGCAACGTTAAAAGAACTTAATTTGATTTAATTTATGTTTTAAGGTTATAATTTATTATACATAATATTAATTTATTTTTAAATTTATAAATAAAAATGGCTGAATTACCTACGTAACTCGGCTATTTTTTTATGTGCTGTGATGCGTTATAATATACTTAATTCTATTATATCTTATATAGTCGGTACTGAAAAAGTCATTTTTAATGCCTTTTTCTAAAGGCACGCCC